>JBBSDR010000725.1:0-4648 GCA_038240465.1 Gemmatales bacterium | reverse complement strand
CCTCGTTCCCACGCTCCGCGTGGGAACGTGCTCTTCGACGCTCTGCGTCGTCTGAGGTGCAGATGCGAACCAGTGCGAGGAAGAACCCATCGCTTGCACTCCAGGCGAGTTGTCGGTGTCTGACGTGCAAGCGCGACGCAGAGCGTCGAAGAAGCCGTTCCCACGCGGAGCGTGGGAACGAGGAGGGGACGCGGAGCGTGGGAACGAGGTGGGGGGTGGAGAGCGTGGGAACGAGGAGCCGCAGGCGCAGACTCAATTCTCGTGTGTGATGGGACGCAGCATCTCGACCGCTCCCTTCAAGGGACGATTCGGATCGAACGTGGCGGCCGGCGTCGTACTCGGTCCATCAGGTTGTTCTTTCGGCAGCTCTTTCTCGTCTTTCTTCTCCGGCTCGACCTTGCGCGGCTGCGGCAAGATGTCGCCTTCACGCGGCAGACCCGGCAGAGACGGCCCATCGGAGGGCATCGGGAACGGCGGTCCCTCAACGCCCGGCGTCTTGCGCTGTGCTTCGGGAGCCAGGCGAACCACGACATCCCGGTCGGCCTCGAACAGGCGCTCGTCCTGACCGACGAACTGCACGATCACGCGGACCTTTGTCGAGGACGGCCAGTTCTTCCACGGCAGATTCAGGAAATACCCTGTGCTGAGCAGTCCGGTTCGCCAGGCCTTGCGCAGTGACTCTGGATCGACGTGCCAACTCGAGAGCGGTTTCTTGACACCTTCCAGCGTGACTTCCAGGGCCTGAATGTGAACCGCACCGGCAGCCTTGATGGTATGGTTGTCGCCGTCGCGCGGCTCGAGAACCACTTGCAGAGCCTCATCTCCCGGCAGACCATCCTCATCAATGCCGCCGGTCTGCCTGCCCAGGACGATGGAGCGGACGCCGGCTGGAGAGACCCCGTCGGCAACGCCGGGCGGAACTGCTCCCTGCGTGGCCTTCAGTTCGCGCTGAAGAAACTGATTGTAGGCTTCGGTGCGTTCGAGGTCGGAGCGCAACTCGCGCAGGTCCTGATCCTTGACGCGCAGTTCTGCCTCGACGAGGTCCTTGCGCGGCGCCGTGCGGCAGCCGGCCACGACGGTCGCCAGCAACGCGACAATCAGGAGCGTGACGGGCTGACGCATAGACAGTTCCATGGTCCTGAGAACATCGGGGGTCAATCGTTGTTGCAGGCGAACGGGGGCAAGCATTGCCGTTTGAGGTGATGCTTGCCCCCGTTCACGCCAGCCCGTGCGTCTCAGCTCTCGGTCCGCGGCGGCACCTGGCCCGCGGGCAGACGTTCGAGAACGTGATCGACCAGGCCGTACTCCTTTGCCTCCATGGCGCTCATGAAGTTGTCGCGGTCGGTGTCCTTCTCGACGCGCTCGATCGGCTGGCCTGTATGCCGGGCCAGGATCTCGTTCATGATCCTCTTGGTCTTCAGCAGGTGCTTGGTGCGGATCAGCATGTCGGTCGCCGATCCCTGAGCGCCGCCGAGGACCTGGTGAATCATCACCTCCGCGTGAGGCAGGGCATTTCGTTTGCCGTGCGCTCCGGCCGCCAGCAGGGTCGCGCCCATGCTCGCCGCCATGCCGATGCAGTAGGTCGCCACGTCGCAGCTGATGTAGTGCATGGTGTCGTAGACAGCCATGCCCGCAGTCACCGAGCCGCCGGGCGAGTTGATGTAGAGGTGGATATCGGCCTTGGGGTCCTCGAATTGCAAATACAGCATTTGCGCGACGATCAGGTTGCCGCTCTCATCATCGACGGCGCCTTGCAGAAAGATGATGCGATCCTTCAGCAGACGGCTGTAGATGTCGAAGACCCGCTCCTCGCGGCCGGTCCGCTCCACCACATAGGGAATCGACGGCATGGATATCTCTCCCGCCCCAATCCCGCTTCCTCCTCCATCGGCAAGCAGGGTCGGGGTTCATGAATGATTTTGTAAAACCGAAAACCTTCAGTCAAAATCCGAAATCCGAAATCCGAAATCCGAAATCCGAAAGAACGACTCGAAGATTGTCTTGGACTGTTGTTTTGTTTTTTTCGGATTTCGGATTTCGGATTTTGACTGAGGGTTTCGGATTTTGACTGAGGGTTTTCTTCCTCATGGGACTTTGGGTTTGTCCTTCGGCTTCATCAGCACCTCATCGACCAGGCCAAAGTCCTTGGCTTCCTGAGCGGTGAAGTAATGATCGCGCTCGGTTTCGGCCTCGATCACATCGATCGGCTTGTTGGTGTGATGAGCGATGATCTTGTTGAGGATCTCCTTCATGCGGAGCATTTCCTTCATGCCGATATCGACGTCGGACGCTTGGCCGCCGATCTGGCCCCAGGGCTGATGCAGCATGATGCGCGAGTTGGGCAGCGCGTAGCGCTTTTTCTCGGTGCCGCCGGTCAGCAGGATGGCCGCCCCGCTCGCCGCCGTGCCGACACAGTAGGTCGAGATGGGACACTCGAGGAACTGCATCGTGTCGTAGATGGCCAGCGTCGCCGTCACGGAACCGCCCGGCGAATTGATGTAGAAGTGGATCTCCTGCGTGCGGTTCTCATATTGCAGGTAGAGCAGTTGCTGGATGGTCGCATTGGCCAGCGGATCGGTGATGACCGCCTCGCCGACCTGGCTGCCGAAGGTGCCAAGGAAGACGATGCGGTTGTCCAGCAGCATGTCGCCGATGCCCATCTGGCGCTGCCGGCTGTAATCGCGGTTGCGCTGGACGTGAGCGGGAAAGGGAAAACGCGGATCGAAGATATCCATGGATTGATGACTCCCTATCAGAACTCACAAATCCCAATGACCAATGACCAATGACCAATGACCCGTCAGCCTGACGGTGTACATCGATCATCGCTCACGAATTGCCCCTCATTGGTCATTGTTCATTGTTCATTGTTCATTGGTCGTTCGTGCCGTCCTTGGGTGCCTGCGCTGCCTCGGCTTGCTTGGTGGCCTCGACGGCCTCCGCCTCGATGTTGCCCATTTCGCCCGGAACCGCCTGTCCCTCGACCGTCGCCACGCTTTCTTGCAGGTCCGCGCCAACCCCTACATCTTCGTAGGTGGCGCTTTCGAGGATGAGGTTGAGGACCTTGCGTTCGATCATCTCGGCGGCGACGGCGTCCATCAGGTCGTCGCGCTCCAGACGGGCGCGAATGCGGCGCGGCGACTCCTCGGACTGCTCGGCCATGCGCTCGATCTCGGCGTCGAGATCATCGTCGTTCACCTCGATCTTCTCGACCTCGGCGATCTTCTGCAGGACGAAGTGTTCCTTGAGGGCCAGCTCGGTGCTTTGCAGGACGTTCTGCTGCATCTGCCGCTGCATCTGCTCGATCTTCTCTTCGGGCATGTTGTCGGCCCGCATCTCCATCACCTTGCGCGCCATCGCCTTGCGCGCCTGCCGCATCAGCAGATCGCGCGGCAACTCCCACTGGGCGCTGGCGCCGATGTGTTCGGTGACCTGCTGCCGGGCCGATTGCCGTTGACTGTATTCGAGTTGGCGTTCGAGGACCACCTTGATCAGTTCGCGAAGCGACTCCACCGTCTTGACGCCGAACTGCTTCAGGAAATCCTCGGTCATCTCGGGCAGACGGATCGCCTTGACCTCCTTGATCGCCATCTCCATCTTGACCATCTTGCCGCGCAGTTCGGGATTGGCGGCCTGGGTCGAGAGTTCCATATCGACACTGCGAGTGTCTCCTGGATTGGCGCCGGCGACCGCATCGCCGAAGTTGCGCGCCATCGCGTCGGGCAGGGCCAGTTGCTTCTCGATGGGGAGCGAGATTTCCTTGGATTCGCTGATGACCCGGTCGCCGGACTTGAATTGCAGGTCGGCCACGAGGACGTCGCCGATCTGGGCATTGCCTTCCGGCTTCGGCACGACTTGCCCGTGGGGCCGCAGCAGCCGGCGCATCTCGCGATCGACGTCGCCTTCGGTGAAGGTGTAGACGGGCCGCTTGAGCTTCAGTCCCTTGTAATCGGGCAGGTCGAACTGGGGCCGAACCTCGACCTCGAACTCATAGACGAACGGCCCTTCGTCGGGCATTTCCATCTTTTCCGGGTCGATGTTCGGCGGGCTGAGCGGCGCGAGATCGGTCTCGTCGGCGAGTTGTTCGAGGCTCGCCAGCAGCACCTCGGTCTTGACCTGGCCGGAGACCTCGGAGCGATAGCGGCGCTGCACCAGCTTCGACGGCGCCTTGCCGGGACGGAAGCCGGGGACGTTCGCCTTCTGGACCAGTTCGCCGAACTTGTCCTTGAGCCGTTCGTCGATGGCCTTGCGGTCCACGGTGACCTTGACGTGTTTACGGCATGGGCCGACGTCCTTCATTTCGACCGTCTGTTCGAGCTTCTTCGCCTTTGGCTCCTCGGCCTCGGCCTTCTCCTCGGCCTTCTCCTCGGGCGGGACTTCGGTGGCGGTCGAGGTGTTCTCCGGGGCCTGGTCCTCGGGGCGGGGTTCGTCAGTCATTGGTCTGCAGTCCTCTCGTGTGCGGGGTCAGCGAACAGGGTAGCAGTTCAGACCGCGACAGATCGAGTGACCTGCACCCCGGAGTGGCACGCCGTCCCTGCGTGGGAAGCTCATCCATTCGTGTCCGTATTCTAGGGTCCGTGGCGGAAGCAGACCAGTAGCGTATTTCACTTGCCGCGTGAGGGGTCGTGGAGGGCCGCTCCCGGCCGAT
>JBBSDR010000724.1:0-4653 GCA_038240465.1 Gemmatales bacterium | reverse complement strand
CTGCGTGGCGATGATCGTGGCGGCGGCCATCGATGGCTGGAAACTCAAGGTCCCCAACTGGCTGACCTTCCCGCTCGTTCTCAGCGGCTGGCTGCTCGGCCTGCTCAACAACTTCGATCTGCTGCGGCCTTCGGGGTTCGAGGGCGGCATCGGCGCGGCCCTGCTGGGGACCGTGATGGGCTTCATCCTGCTGTTCCCGGTCCTCGCCATCGGCGGCATGGGCGAGGGCGACGTCAAGATGCAGATGGGCTTCGGCTCGTGGATCGGCGCCTACTATGGCCTCGAAGGCGGCGCGGCCCTGTGGATCATCTGGTGGGCCTTCGCCATCGCCGTCATCATCGGCGGCGTCCTTGGCGCGCTCATGATTCTCTGGCGCGGCGACTTCAAGCAGAACATGGCCAATGTTCGCGAGATCCTCGGCGACCTTTCGACCAAGAGTACCGAGGAGGCGGCCGAGGCCGCGCGCAAACGCAAGCCGCGCATGCACCTGCTGCCCTACGGCATCCCGCTCTGCATGGGATTCGTCGGGCATCTCGTGAGCCTGTACGGATTCTGAGTTCCCCGTCTTTCGCCGAACTGGCTTCCCTCGCTTGCCCAGTGTCTCAGGCCAGTCCGGGCGACCAATAAACTCGCTACGTTCGCTACAACCGCAAAAACTGAAGTTCTCGTCACACTCGGTCGAAATAAAAGGTGTCCGGCAAAGGGCTGCAAAGCCGCCGGCCTCCACGACTGAGCTGAGATGGGAGGGGACAAAGTACAAACCGCGTCCCGGACCCGCACCGTGGAGGAAGCCGAAGATGAAACCCAAGACGATGATTCTGATGGTTGTCGCCGTCGCCTGTGGGCTGGCGGCCAGCTACATGACCAGCAAACTGCTCGCCGAGCGCAAGACTGCCCCCCCCGAGGAGCGCATGCCGATCCTCGTCGCAAAAACGAAAGTGCCCAAGTTCACCCTCCTGAAAGACCCTGAAAAATTCTTCGACGTGAAGATGCGTGATAAGGCGGACCTACCCGTGAGCGGCTATTTCAGCGATCCCAAGGACATCAAGGACAAGCGCGTCAACCGCGAACTGAAGCCGGACGTCCATATCTCGCCCGAGGACGTTCAGGACCACATGACGAGCGCCCTGCCGATTCCCGACGGTTTCGGCTCAATAGCGATCAAGGTGACGGCAGCCTCGGCGGTCAGCTTCTTCGTGAACCCCGGCGACAAGGTGGACATCCTTCTGACCCAGCGCGGCGAGGAGTCGAGCGCCTCGACAATCCTGCGTGAGGTCGTCGTGCTGGCAGTGGCGGACAAGCTGATCCGCGAAGAGGGCAACGGTCAGTCCACCGGGACCATCCCGGCCCAGACAGTGGCCATCGCCGTCAAGCCCGAGGACGCCATGCTGGTCCGCCTGGCCGAGAACGAGGGCGAACTGAGCCTGGTCCTCCGCAAGGACGGCGACAAGAGCGAATGGAAGAGCAACATGATCATCACCAAGGCCGACCTCAAGCGTGCCGGCCGGGCCACGAGCTTCGTCAGCACGCCCACCGCCGAACCGACCACCCTGCCCTTTGGCCTGCCCCTCGAAGCCCTCAAGAAGCCGGAAGAGAAAGCCGAGCCGGAAGAGAAGGTCGAGCCGATCAAGCCCAAGTGGGAAGTGATCATCGAGTACGGCAATGCTCCGTCGCAGAAACTTCCTTACTACGAGAAGCCCGACGGTTCGCTGTCGCGTGACGCAAGCGACCTCGTCGCCCCGAAGGCAGCGGAAAAGAAATCGGAGAAGAAGTAACGCCTGGGCCGCGCCCTTGAGGGAGCGGCCTTTCTCTTCCTCGCCTCCGCTTTGGAGGCGAGGGAAGAGTCGAATGACAAACCCCGGGGTGCCCTGCACCCGTTCTCCACTTCCAGAAGAGGTGAAAGGATGCACCGCTTACTGACCGTGGCCCAGACTGTCGCCCCGTTTCCCCCGCTTCCGGGGCTCCCCACTCAACGAGTATCCCGTATGAGGCATTCTTCACGGACGATCCGGTTCGCCCTTTTGACCGTTGCCATCGTCGCGCTGGGCTGGTTGCCCGGCAGGACCCAGGCCCAGCCCGTCGAGAGCGGCAACATTCTCATTCAGGTCGGCGCCGTCGAGAGCCGGCAGATGTCCACGAAGAAACGCATCAAGCGCGTCTTCGCCGACCGGGCCGAGGTCGTCACCGTCAGCACACGCGAAGCCGATCCAACGACCGCCCTCATCGTCGGCCGCAGCGTCGGCACGTCAAGCGTCACACTGACCGACGAAAACGACAAGCAGGACAAGTTCGACGTCACCGTCGTCACCTTTGACATCGTGCAGCTGCGCAACCTGATCAAGCAGGCCGTCCCATCGGCCGGCGTGGTGGTCTTGCCCGCTGGCCCGGGCAGCCTGGTGCTGACGGGCACGGTCGATCGGGTGGAGCAGATGCAACTGGTCGTGGACACGGTCCGCGGCGTGACGGGCCTGCAGGTGATTAACGCCTTGCGAGCCGGCGGCTTGCAGCAGGTCCAGCTCGACGTCGTCGTCGCCCAGGTGTCGCGCTCCGAACTGCGGGCAATGGCCTTCAACTTCCTGTCCAACGGCAAGAACTTCTTCCTCGGCTCGACGGTCGGCCAGGCCGTCATCAACCCGCCGGTCGTCGGCATCGGCGGCACCTTGAACGCCGCCTTCGCCGGGCAGGCGCTTGCCGGCGTCCCCGGTGCGCCGGCTGGCCTGCCGACGAACATCCTGTCCGGCGTGCTGCACAACGGCTATGGGTTCCTGCAGTTCCTTCAGGCGCTGCGAACCGAGGGCGTGGTCAAGAACCTGGCCGAGCCTCACCTGGTTGCCATGAGCGGCCGGCAGGCCAGCTTCCTGTCCGGCGGCGAACAGGCCGTCCCGGTCCCGGCCGGCCTCGGCCAGGTCGGCGTCCAGTTCGAGGAATTCGGCACCCGCCTCAACTTCGTCCCAATCGTGCTGGGCAACGGCAAGATCCACCTGGAAGTCGAGCCGGAAGTCAGCGACCTCAACCCGGCGTTCGGCACCTCGATCAACGGCACGGTGGTCCCCGGCCGGACGACGCAGCGAGTCCGCACCACGGTGGAACTCGAAGTCGGCCAGACGTTTGTGATCGGCGGCCTGATCCAGCACACGGTCACCGGCAACACCCAGAAGGTGCCGATCCTGGGCGATCTGCCGTTCGTCGGCGCCGCGTTCAGCTCCAAGAGTTTCAACGAACTCGAGACCGAGATCCTGGTCATTGTGACCCCGCATCTGGTCGATGGAATGGACTGCTCGCAGTATCCAAAAGTTTTGCCGGGACAAGAAACCCGCAGCCCCGACGATTTTGAGCTATTCTTGGAAGGAATCCTCGAAGCGCCGCGTGGCTCGCGAGAAGTTTTCCAGAACAAGACCTATGTCCCGGCCTACAAGAACAGCCCGACGGCAGGTCAGTTCCCGTGTGCGGGTAACGAACACGGCGACGGCCATCAGCACGGCGGAATCGGCTGTGCGACTTGCTCGGCGGCGGCTTCCAAGCCGGTCCCGATGAGTGCTCCGAGGGCCGAGCAGGGGATGGCCAGGACGATGCCGCGGACCATGCCCCAGGCGCCGCCGCAGAACGTGTCGATCCGCGAGATCGAACCGCTGCCGCAGGGCGAGCCGATCGAGACGACTCCGACGCCCAGCCCGACGGCGGTGCTGCCCGCGAGTATGCCGGTCCTGGAAGGGCCGCCCATGCCGGACATGAAGTAACAACAGGCGAGCGAGGGGGACCTGAGTCCCCCCGCTCGCCGGGGATGCAAACGTGAAGGCGAAACGCGGACAACCAGCCGCTCTTCGCCGCGACTGACGCCGCCCGTGATGCAGGCGGCGTCAACTGGTAGTCCTCATCCAATCGGTGGTGGAACATGAGGGACGTGCAACGAATTGCGATTGTGGACCCATCCGACGCTACACGCGAGCCGCTTCGCAACATGCTGCTCGGTGTCGATTCGGTCTGGCTGGAGTCCGAATGTGCCCGGTATGAATTCTTCTACGATGTCCTCGCGCAGTCGCCGCCCGACGTGGCGATTGTCTGCCTCGATGCCGACCAGAACAAGGCCGTGCAACTGATCGGCCAGGTGACGTCCGAGTTTCCCGACCTGCCCCTCCTGGCAGTCAGCGGGCGCAACGACGGCCAGGCCATCTTGCAGGCCCTGCGCAACGGAGCGCGCGAGTTCCTGACGGCCCCCGTGCAGCTTGAGGAATTGCTGACGGCCCTGAAGCGGTTGCAGCGTCCCACGGGGACGGCCAACGGCGACAGCGGCACGCACGGCACTCTCAAGAACGGCAAGCTGGAATCCACGGTCATCGCCGTCCTCGGCTCGACGGGCGGTGTCGGCTGCACCAGCCTGGCGGTCAACCTCGGCGCCACGCTGGCCCAGGATAAAGCCTACTCGGTCGCCCTGATTGATCTCGACCTGGCGCTGGGCGACTGCGACGTGGCCCTCGACCTGATGGGCGATTACACCCTGGCGGACGTCGCCCTGAACATCGACCGGCTCGACCTGGCCTTCCTCAAGCGCTCGCTGTGCCGGCACAGTTCCGGTGTGTCGCTGCTGCCACACCCGGTGCAGGTCGAGGATTGCCAGTTGATCCGCGAGGAACACCTGCAGCGGCTCATCAACTT
>JBBSDR010000723.1:0-4654 GCA_038240465.1 Gemmatales bacterium | reverse complement strand
TGATTCACTTTCTTGCCGGGGTAATATCCATATGAATTCCGCAGGAAAGGATCCTCCTCAACCTCATCTGACCGCTGACGCAACGATGTTGCAAATCCGCGCCAGGTGTCGCCCTTCCGGCTCCTGGGGCTGTGTCGTCAGCAGAATGCAAAACGTGTCCGTATCCGGATCGAGCCAGCACACCGTTCCCGTCGAACCCCAGTGGCCGAAAGTACGCGGACCGAGCAAGTCGCCGAAGTTGACCGACGTCCCCGGCCAGTTGAGCCGCCAGCCCAGGCCCCAGGGCTTGCAACGGCGATCCTCCTCCGGAATGGACGGCATCGCCAGGAACTGATTGCTCGTCATCATCCGCATCGTCGCCGGACTGAGAAGATGCACCCCGCCGAGTGAACCGCCATTGAGCGTCATCAGGCAGAAGCGCGCCAGGTCCGCCGGGCTTGTCACCAGCCCGCCCCAGGGAGCGCCAAAGGCAAGCCAGTAGGAACTCATCCAGCCCCAGTCGCTGCCCTCCATCTCCTTCGGCTGCCGGACCATTGCCAGACGATCCAGCTTTTCCGGTTGCCAGCCGAGCCATGTGTCTTTCATGCCCAGCGGCTGGAAGATCTCCTGACGCAGAAACTCCTGGATCGTCTTGCCGGTCACCTGATGAACGATCTCGCCGAGCATCGCCGTCCCCATGCTCTGGTAGCCGACCTGTGTCCCCGGCGGATAAAGCGGTGACAGTTCACAAGTCGCGTCGATGAAGGCCGAGAACGGCTTGTGAGCCATGCGCAGTTTGATGTTGTCCGGCAGCATGTCCGGCAGCCCGGAACTGTGCGTCATCAGATGGCGGACCTGGATCGCATCCTTGCCATGGGCGGCGAAACGCGGCACGAACTTCGACACCTTGTCCGACAGCGTCAACTCGCCTCGTTCGACCAGCAGCATCACGCCCGTTACCGTCACCGGCTTGCTGATCGAGGCAATGAGGAACAGGGCGTCCTTCGCCAGAGGCGGCGAGTCCTTCTCGATCCGCTGGCGTCCGAAGAAACGCGGCTCGACGACCTTGCCCTTGCGGCCGACGCACAGGGTCGCGGACGGAATCTGGTCGGCCTCACACCAGCCCTGGAGCCGATCGTAGGCTCGCTGCAAGGACGCGGGATCGAGGCCGATTTCCTGAGGCTGAGCGAACGCAAGTTGAGCCATCGCGGGTATCCTCCACGAGCGCGGGCCATCACTTCTCGATCTTCCGAAGGGCTTCCAGAGCCGCTTGCTTCACCTCGACGTCGGCGTCCTCTTTCGACGCCTTGCGCAGAACGGCCAGCGTCTCTTTCGCTGCCGGTCCGATCTCTCCAAGCGCTGCCGAGGACGCCTCGCGAATGGCCGGGTTCACATGGCCCAGACCTTGAAGCAGCCCGGATACACCCGCTGCTCCGATCCGGCCCAGTGCGCCGGCACAGGCGCGACTGACGATATCCGCTTCATCCTTGAGGAGGCGTGCTGTCAGCGCCGCGGTTGCTTCCCTGGCGTCCTTGCCCAGTTGTCCCAGAGCGAGCGCGGCCTCACGCCGGGACGACGATCGCGCATCCCCCAGTGCATGGACGAGGGGAGCCACCGCCTCCGGTCCGAGTTGGCCAAGAGCGCGCAGGACAGCCTGGCGGACATACGGATCGGCATCGGTGAGCCGCGCGGCCAGTTCCGCAACCAGGACCCGGCCTTCGCGGCCCATGCCGCCGATGACCCGCGCCGCCGACAGGCGAACGAGGCAGTCATCGTCCGCGAGCGCTTCGCGCAGAATCGGCACGGACTCGCGCTGGTCCTTGCTCGCCCGCCAGACGGCGCCGGCCAGCAGCACTCGTTCTTCTCCCTTCGCTGACGCGAGGGCCTCGCGCATCTCCTTGACGGCCGGGGCCGCGTTCGTCCCCAGAGCCAGGAGAGAGGCCGCTGCTGTCTGACGTTCCACCGCGGCGGGAGAGCGCAGCACCTTCACCAGTTCAGGCGCTCCCGCGCCGATCTGTCCGAGCGCCATCATCGCTTCGCAGCGCAGGTCCGTGTCGCCGCTCACCAGCAGTGCCGCAACAGCGGCAGAGGCATCGCGCGCGCCCGGCCCGATACGGCCCAAAGCCTGAACCACGCGCGAACGAACCCGGCCTCGCCCGAGCAGGTCTGCCAGCGCCGGAGCAGCGCTTGCGGCATCCGGACCGATTCGCCCGAGAGCCAGGACCGCTTCATTGCGGACGCGCGGCGTGGCATCGCCGAGCAACTTCGTCAGGGCGGCCACAGCCAGCCGGGCGTCCAGTCCCACCGTGCCGAGGATTGCAGCCGCTGCCCCGCGCAGGACGCCGCGCCGGTCCGACAGTCGTTCGATCAGCCCGGGAACGAGGACGCGCGCGTTCGGTCCCAGTTCCTGAAGCGCCAGCAACACGCGATCGAAGTCCGCGGGAGGCGCGAGGATCGCGGGGTCCAGCGGCTGCAAGGGCGGGCCTTGGTCGAGGATTTCGAGAAACACCGGCAGGCTCTCCGCAGGCATCTGGTTGTGTTCCAGAAGCGCCAGCGCCGCGGTCCGCCGCACTTCGCGGTCGCTATCCTTGACTGCTTTGCCGAGGACGGGAAGCACCTCCACTCGCGCCCAACTCCAGTGTCGCAGCGTCTCACAGGCCGCCCGCCGGAGCAATGGCTCGCGATCCTCGATCGCCTTCAGGGTGGCGGCCAGCATCTTCGCCCGCATGGGGTCGAGAGCGGCAACGCCTGGCCCGGGGAGGACGCTTGCCCGGCCACAGAACGCGATGGCACCCGCCCGGATCGCGGGATCATCCCGGTCGAGAGCCTCCATGACGGTGAGCCGGACGTTCTTGTCGAGATTGGCCAGGACGAGTTCCAGGTTGGCTGCCACAAGGGAATCGCTGTTGCGCAGGCCCATGATGACCAGGGGCAGCGCCGGCTCCGCTTCCTGGCCGAGCGTCACCAGCGCCTTCGAGGCAACCCGGCTCACGATGACGTCCGCATCCAGGAGCAGTGGTCCAAGGGCGGGAAGCGCAGCCTTGGCGGCGGGTCCGAGTTCGCCGGCACACTCAGCGGCATTGCGGCGAACGATGGCGTCGGTATCCTTCAGCGCCAGCGTCACCAGTGCCGGCGCCGGCGTCTCATGGACCAGCCCCAGCAGCGCCGCCGAGGCGCGACGCCGGACGTTGACGTCGCTGTCTTTCAGCGCCTTCTCGAACAGTCCCTCGGGGAGCTTCACACGCCCCTCGATCTGGCCGATCGCGCCGGCAGCACTGAGCCGCACCAGGACCGACTCGTCTGCCAGGGCCTTCTGCAGGGCTGCCACTGCGGGCCTCGCCGCGGCACCCAGCGCACCCAGCGCCGCGGCCACACGCTGCCGGACCGCCGCATCCCGGTCAGTCAGCCGTGAGACGAGCAGGGACGTTGCCTCTTTCCGGTTGGACCCCAGAATCGAGGCGACATGAGGGCGGATAATCGCGTCGTCCTTCGCCAGCCCTTCAACCACGGCGGGCAGGGCGATCTTTGCCTGAAAGCGCAGGTTGTCGAGGGTCGTGATGGCCGCGGCGCGAATGGCGGGGTCGCGATCCTCGAGCAAGGCCACAAGGCCGAGCAAGGCGGCTTCGGTCACGGGCCGAACGCTCGACAGGGCCTGGGCGCACAGTTGCCGCACCATGCCGTCGGCGTCTTTCAGTCCGGCGACGAAGTAGGACTCGGCTCCCTTGATGTCGCCAAAGGTCGATTGCAGGAAGACGATGGCGGAGCGGCGAGTTTCGACATCGTCCTGTTTCATCGCGTCGGCCACGATGGCGGCAGCGCGGTCGAGCTTGTTTTCCAGGCGAAAGACGCCGATGAGGGCCTGGAGACGAACGTGAATGTCCTTGTCGTCGAGCAGACGAGCGAGAGCGGCCGACGCGGAACGGGCGCCGGTCCACATGTTGACCAGCGCGGCGGCGGCCTGGCGGCGAACTTCGGGCAGAGGGTCCTCGAGGGCGCGGGTCAGAAGCGGGATGGTGTCCGGGGCGCGATTGCCCATGCGTCCCAGGGCGTTGGCTGCCCAGGCACGGTCGGGATTTTTGCGGTCGGCGAGGACATCCGACAGGGGCGGAATCGCGAGGGCGCCGATGCTCGCGAGGGCGCCGGCGGCCGCCTCGCGCACGCTTCGTTCGCGGTCCTTGAAGGCGGCGAGGAGCATCGGCAGCACTTCCGGCACTTCGCTGGGGAATTCGGCGAGCGTGTTTGCTGACGACTCGCGCACGCTCGCGTCGCGGTCCTTGCCAAGAGCTTCGCGCAGGGCGGCAATCGTATCGCGTGTGACGGGACGGAAAGCACGCAGACAGTAGGCCGCTCCGCGGCGGATGGACGCATCGCGGTGTTCGAGTGCCTGGAGGAGTGCCTGCTGTGCCGAGGGGCCAAGTTGCTCGAGCAGGGCGGCAAGCTGGCGCAGGGGAGCGTCCTTGTGTCGGAACGATTCGATAAGGGGCGCGACGGCTTCCTTTGCCTCCGGTCCGATACTGCCGATAGCATGCAGTGCCATCCGGCGCGTGAGGAGGACCTCGTTGTTGGCGAGTTTGAAGAGCAGAGGGAGGGCGGGTTTGGCCTTGATGCCGAGTTGCTGGAAGGTCCGCAGCGCGCTCATGCGGGCGGAGGGGTCGCTCGAACCCAGCATCTGGAC
>JBBSDR010000722.1:0-4661 GCA_038240465.1 Gemmatales bacterium | reverse complement strand
GGCGCGCTGGCCGTAGAGATGAGTGCGGCTGCCGGCGTTGCCCACTTCTTCGAGGAAATAGGGACGCATGGCCTCGAAGACGCGCGGGTCCACGGGAGCGGTTGCGTTGTAGTCAAGGTAAAGGGGTCGCCGCACGGTTAAGCCCATTTGAACCAGTGACCTTGGCCTTATGAAGACCCTTTCGGACCCTGCTCATCCTGGGCCCTGTATTGCGAATTGACCGGCGTAACGCCCTTCGGGAATCCCGTGGACTTCCTCGAAAATGATCTGACAGATCGGCATGCCCATCTTGAGCCGCACCTTCAAGGGACCAATGTTCCAGATTTCCAGCCTGATTCCCGAACCGACAAAGGTCGGATCGTCCAGCATTTCGCCAAAACCTGGATGGATGGTGGGAGCGGTTACATGAATACCAATCCCAATACGGGCCAGACTGCTTTTGCCCTCCACGCGGGCCCCGATTCGGGAAGCGTTCGGGAGCTTGATTTTCTCGACCGTCCAGCCAAGCACCAGGGTCATCGGCTGGATGACATACCCCTCTCCTTCGCAGGATTGTGGTTGTGTGAACTGTTGAATCAGATCGGTCGAGTTGAATATCGGACTGGAAGGATCGATGATGACCTCCGCGCCTGCCCCACCCAGTGGGCCCCAGGGCCGAATCTCGGCGGCCAACGTCAGGTCCAGTGTGGTCGAGGACCAGCGTTGGTCACTGGCCGGCGGACACGGAGTCACACCGATCAATTGTCTCTGAATGGCGGCTCGGACCTCCCGGTCGGACAGGATCATGTCGGATTCCCCGGTGATTGCCTGAGCCTGTCGAGATGAACCCACACTCGATGCGCCCCGGAGTCCGCCTCCACCGGCAGAGAGATCAGAGCAGCTTTTTTCTCCGCGTTGATGTGGATCAGCCCGACGGCCAGATAGCGGTGGTCGCCTTCCTCGGTCACGAGGCCACGATCGACAGGGAGGAACTCCGGCCGACCATCGTATGTGATCAGTTTCACAGTGGCCTCCGACTTCCGCAACCCGTCCGACACTTCGCAGATGACCTGTGCCATGAGATCACGCTCCAGGGGTTCGTTGACAAGCGATGATACCCAATTGACAGGATATACTATACTAAAAAACACTTTTGCGAGCAATGAGTTTTTTTCCCAAAGGGGCGAGCCGATTCCCTGCCTGGACTCACCTTAGTTCCTCACCCTCTCTCTGCCGGAGAGGAGCGCCTTGTTTTTCCCAGGATGGCGAGCAGCCGAGGGTCCGTTGCCTCCAGGCAGATGCTCACCTCATAGTCGCCGACGTAACCCCAGACCTGCACCATGCCATCGACCGTATACTCCTGATAGCGGGTCACTTCCATTTCCACGCTCATCACGCCCGATGCTTGCCTGGTCGGCGTCGCCATCGTCTTACCCTCCCTGTCTGCACGCCCGACGGCTGGGCCGGGTCAGCGTTGTAATACACCCACGTCTCATGTTAACATCCGGAAGTGAAGTTTTCACTTCCAGAACCCGGGAGGTCGCGAGAATGTCGAGTTTCGAGTATGTCTTTCCCGCCATCCGCGGCATCCAGGCCGGACGCGAATACTACATCTCGATGTGCCCCATACGGCTCATTCCCCGCATTTTCCTGTTCGATGAAGATGAATTGCGGCCCGAACTGCGTGCCCAGCGAATCCTCAACAAGGCCCGTGTCCCCGAGATCGCCGGCTACCTGCTCGGACGGCCGCGCGACTATGTCTTCTCCGCCCTCACCGCCTCCATCGACGGCGATGCCCGCTTCGAGCCGATGGGCAAGGAGGACGCCGAACGCTGCCTCGGACAACTTCGCATCCCGATGAAAGCTCGCTTCGTCATCAACGATGGCCAGCACCGCCGGGCCGGCATCGAGGCCGCGCTCCGCGAAAACCCCGACCTCGGCGACGAGACGATTGCCGTTGTCTTCTTTCTGGACGTCGGTTTGAAGCGCTGCCAGCAGATGTTCGCCGACCTGAACCGTTACGCCGTCCGTCCCGCGACCTCGCTCAGCATCCTCTACGACCATCGCGACGAGGACGCCTTCGTCAGCAAGGCGCTGCTGCAAAAGGTGCCGGTCTTCACCAGCTTGACCGAAACGCAGCGGACCACTATCTCGAACCGCTCGCTGAAGCTGTTCACGCTCAGCGGCATCTACCACTCGACGCAAATGCTGCTGTCCGGGCTTGACAGCCGGCCCGTCGAGGAACGCGTGGACCTGGCGGCCAACTTCTGGAACGAGGTTGCGCGGCACGTCTCCGACTGGGACCTGGCCCGCGAGCGCAAAGTACCCGCAGCCGACCTGCGCCGGGACTACCTCCACTCGCATAGCCTCGCGCTCGCCGCCCTGGCGCGGGCCGGCAACGCTCTGCTGCGCAAGCACCCGGCCGACTGGAAGAAACGCCTGAACAAGCTGTCCTCTCTCGACTGGTCGCGCACCAACAACATCTGGGAGGGACGGGCCATGAGCGCCGGCCGGCTGTCGAAAAAGACGGTCAACGTCGCCCTCACCGGCAACGCCATCAAGAAACATCTCGGACTCGATCTCTCCCCCGAGGAACAGGCCCTCGAAGCCGACTACCTGGGGAGACGTCATGGCCGATAAGCCAAAAACCGCAGGGGGACGGCCCTCCGCCTTCCAGGAACTCGGTCTGGCGCGCACTGTCGCCGCGATGGCCGAGGAGGTCCGCGCCCTCTACCTGTGCGACGCCGTGCCGTGGGTGATTGGCTATTCCGGCGGCAAGGACTCCACCGCCGTCTTGCAACTGGTCTGGCTCGCCCTGCGCGAACTGCCGCCCGCCCAGCGCGCCAAGCCGGTCCACGTCATCTCCACGGATACGCTTGTCGAACAGCCGCTCGTCTCCGCCTGGGTCGAGAACTCCTTGACCCGCATGCGCCAGGCGGCCGGCGAACAGCAGATGCCCATCACGCCGCACAAGCTGACGCCCGCGATCGAGGACTCCTTCTGGGTCAGCCTTATCGGCCGCGGCTATCCGGCGCCGCGACAGAAGTTTCGCTGGTGTACCGAACGCCTGAAAATCAGGCCCTCGAACAAGTTCATTCTCGACGTCGTCCGCCAGCACGGCGAGGCCATCCTCGTCCTCGGCACACGCAAGGCCGAAAGCCAGGCCCGCGCCGCGCGCATGACCCGGCTCGAAGGCAAACGCATCCGCGAACGCCTCAGCCCCAACGTCGCCCTGCCCAACTAGCTCGTCTACACCCCCGACGAGGACTGGGCCAACGACGATGTCTGGCTCTATCTGATGCAGGTCAAGAACCCCTGGGGCCACGACAACAAAACGCTCCTGGGCATGTACCAGGGGGCATCCGAGGGCGGCGAGTGTCCTCTCGTCGTCGATACGACCACGCCGAGTTGCGGCTCCAGCCGCTTCGGCTGCTGGGTCTGCACCGTCGTCGATAAGGATCGCTCGATGGAGGCGATGATCAAGAACGATGAGGAAAAGGTCTGGATGACGCCGCTCCTCGAGCTGCGGAATGAGCTGGACCAGCCCGACCGCGAAAAGCGCGACTTTCGCCGCATGAACGGCAACGTCCAGTTGTTCCACGACCGCACCATTCCCGGTCCCTATACCAAGGAATCGCGCGAATACTGGCTGCGCCGTCTTCTCGAGGCTCAACAGAGCATCCATCAGGAGGGACCGCCCGAGTTCCGCGGCCTGGCTCTTATCACCCTCGATGAGCTGCACGAAATCCGCCGCATCTGGCTCTACGAGAAACACGAGTTCGACGATAGCTTGCCGCGCATCTACCAGGAGGTCACCGGCGAAGCGTTTCCGGGCCGGCCGGACGATAGCAATGGTTTGCGCGCCGATGACTGGGGCCTTCTGCGCGAACTGTGCGGTGACGATGCGGCCTTCTTCGATCTGCAAGTCGGCCTGCTCGGCGTCGAACGGCAGTATCGCGGATTATCGCGTCGTTCTGGAGTTTTTCAGGAACTGGAGAACCAGTTGCGCACCGGCCTGTACGGCAGCGAGGAAGAAGCTGTCGCCGTGCTGTCCGAGCGGCAGGAGAAGAAAAAGACGGTGTCGCTCCCTCTCATCGAGCCGGCCCTCCAGCGCACGGATGAGCCGCTGGAATAAGTTCGACCTGGCGATGCGATGCGACCTCGCTCGTGCAAGAGCGCACTCGCGGAGCGAGTGCGCGACATTCAAAGAGCGGAAAGGAGGAAAAAGTGTCGGGAACTCGCGATTTCAGCCTTCGTGGGGGCCGTTCGCCGATGTCCCATTTGGCCCCGACTCGGACTCGATGGGGTGGGCTGGTCTCAACTGGCGACCCCCGATTCGAGATAGAAGATCATGTTCCAGAGGCGGTCGATCTCTCCGCGTTCGATCACCTCCAGGGGTTTCAGACCGCCGAACGCCTCATTCGGCGCTTCGAGCCACTGCGGAATTTCGTCCCCCGAGACCACCTCGGCAAGTCGTTCCTGGAAGCGTTCCGTTTCTCGAACTCGCCGCAGGGCCGGCTCGTCGGGCTGGTCGCCGCTCTCCCAGTTGGCGATTGCCCGCTCCGAATAACCGGTCAACCGCGAGAATACCTTTCGGGTCACGCCCAGCTTTTTCCGCACGCCGGCGACAAACGCCTCCGCCTTCGCGGCCGGACTCGGTTTGCGAGCCTTCTGAGTCGATG
>JBBSDR010000721.1:0-4671 GCA_038240465.1 Gemmatales bacterium | reverse complement strand
CCTGACGCGCGCTCCCCTTTTCGATACCCCGCCTCCCGCTCTGCCCAAGAAACTCGATCCCGACAAACTCGAAGGCATGCTGCTCGGCGTGGCGGTCGGCGATGCGCTGGGCATGACGACCGAAGGGCCAGGCTGGAACGTCGAGCGCCGCCGCCGGCTCTTCCCCAAGGGCATTCGCGACTACTTCACCGCCTTCGGACTGCCCGATTCACTCCACGGCCAGGGGACTCCCTCCGACGATACGCAGATGTCCTTCTGGACGCTGGAGCAGATGCTGCAAGATGACGGCTTCGTTCCCGAGAACGTGGCCCGGTTGTTCGTGGAGCGCGAGGCCGAGATCGTCGGCCGCGGCGGCACCGTGGCGGAGTTCGCTCGCCGCGGCAAGGAGGACAGCACGCCCTGGTACGACTGGGCGCCGTGCGCCGGCCAGGGCTTCGCCGGGGCGGGCCTGGGCAATGGAGCGGTGATGCGCATCGCTCCCATCGTGTTGCCGCACTTGAAAACGCGGACGAGCGAATTGTGGATCGACACAGCCCTTTCAGCCCGGCTGACCCACAACACCTCGGTGTCGCTGGCGTCTTGTCTGGCGACGGTTTCGGTCTTGTGGCGCTGCCTGGGTCTGATGGAGGCTCCCGAACCGCAATGGTGGCTGGAGCAGTTCGCCTCGGTCGCGGAACCGCTGGAGTGCCAGTCGTATCCGCCGCGCCGCGCCATGGGGACAGGAGCGGGGCCGCGAACGCTGACGGATGTGCTGCGGACATTTCTGCCCCAGGCGTTCTCGAAGGGCCTTGCTGTTCGCGATGTGTGTTCGGCGCAAGGCTGGGGATCGAGTTCGTTCGTGCTGGAGACGATGCCGAGCCTGGTGTATGTGCTGATGCGGCACGGCCACAGTTTCGAGGAAGGGGTGGTCCGGGCCGTCAACGATACCCATGATAACGACACGATCGGGGCCATCGCCGGCGCGGTGCTGGGCGCACTGCACGGGCGAAAAGCGATTCCCGAACGCTGGCTCAAGAACCTGACCGGCCGCACTCGTCACGACGACGCCGGCCAGGTGTTTCGTTTGGTCGAGTCAGCGCGAGTCTTCCTGCCCTAGACGAAGAGACCTCACACCCATTTATCGAGCAGGGCCTGCACGGTCTTGACGTCCAGACCTTTGCCGAGGTCGATGGTTTCGATATCGGTGGAAGAAGGCTGCGGTGGAGAAATGGGGAGGCTGTACGCCCGCAGATAATTGTGCAAGGCGTTTGCCCTGCTCGAAGGAACGTTGATGTAGTTCCTTGTGGCCGATGAGATTACTTTGAGCTTGGCGGTCTTTTGTGCGGACATGAAGCCTCCTGTGGAGTGACAAATTCATTCTATCACTCCAAGGCACTTTTTACTGCGCCATCCTGACGGGAGCGAGGATTAGAGGTATCGCCTGTGTTGCCGCTTGCGGCTTGGCTGACTCCCCGCCAAGCCGCAAGCGGCAGACGCGGCGGCTTCATGGGGCCGCGCTCGACGTGTGATCGTGGATGATGCGCCAGCCCTCGGGCAGTCGCTTGAGGACCAGCGTGAAGAGTCCGCTCGGTTTGTCCTTGCTGCGGACGAGTTGAAATTTCCCACGGACGAAAGCGCTGTCGCCGCCCAGCGTCTGCACGGAGAGATCGGAGAAGGTGAGGGTCCCCATCTCCTTGCCGTCGCCCTTGTAGCGCTTGCGATACCGCTCCAGCGTCGCCTCCCACCCCTTCGTCTGCTCGCCGCCCGACGAGAAGGTCAAGTCCGGCGACTTCCAGTAGCCGGCCATGAACCCTTCGAGATCGCCGCGATTCCACGCCCTGGCCTGATCGTCGAGGACCTTGCGAATGGCCTGCTCGGTCGTCTCCTTTTTCGGCATCGGCTCGTCGAGCGGACTCGTCAACAGCCAGCAGAGGGCCAGCGAAATCATGATGGTTTACCTCGCCAGTTCGGAGGGAGGAACACTCGCGCTGTCGGACAGCCCCTGATGAATGCGGCTGCCGTTGATCTCGAGTGTGAAGTAGGCGGCGCCGGCGGGGGCCTCGAATTCGAGATACGCTGACATACCCGTGTCACTGTAATCCTTGATCGCCTTGCCCTGCGGATCGAGGATGCGTGCCTTGTCGGCGATGCGCGCGTTCTTATCGACGACCTCGGCGAAGATGACCTCCAGTTGCGTCAACTCGGAGGCGAGCTTGTGGTCCCACAGATCGACGTCGGTGCCGGTGTCGAGATCGTCGAGTTCCTCCATCTGGCCCTCGTTGACGTTGGCGCCAAGGCCGATGAGGACGAACTTGAGCTGGTTGCGTTGCTTCGCGGAAACCTTGCGAGCCAGCTCAGTGCTGTACGCCTTGACCTCGTCGAGATCGTGCAGTTCGCCATCGGTGATGAAGACGTAGAAGCCCCACGGCGCATCGGCGAAACGATCGACGAAGTAGCGCACGGCAGGCAGCAGTTGCGTGCCGGAGCCGAACTCGCGCGGCGGGCCGAAGACGTGTTGTTCTGCCTCCTCCGCGCGAAGATCGCCGACAACCTCGACCTTGCTGCCGCCGGGTCCGGTCGCCCAGTAGATGAGGGTGGTGCCGCCGTCGGCGTCGATTTCCCTGGCAAGGTAGGCCGTCAGCTTCCGGGCGACAGGGGTGATGGCGTTGAGGCGCGTCTGCTTCTTCCTGCCGAAGAGAGCGCCGAACAGTCCGCCGCCCTCTTCCTCGGTGCTGTAGAGATCAGCCATGGAGCCGGAGCCGTCCAGGGCCATGCCGGTCTGGGTCCCCTCGCGCTGCGGTTTCATGAGAATGGTGGCGACGACGCGCACCTTCCCGCCGGACGCGGGATAGACGTTGACTTCACCGAACGGTTCGACGACGCGCTTCAGTTGCGACTTGTGGTGGCTCTCCGCGGACAGCCGGTTGGGGCTTAGGGGGTTCGTGCGCCAAGCCGCAAGCGGCGGAAGAAGGGATCAGGGGTTCAGGACTTGTCGAGTCCGACGTCGGGCGTATCCTTGTCGTTCTTCTCCAGGCCGACATCTTCGCTGGGTGTGCTGGTCCCGAAGGAGGATTCAAACTCCAGCGGCAGATTCTTCCACTCCGCGTCGGCCTCGTCCTCTTCCGCCGTGGAGACCGGAGACGCCGCAACGGGAGACGCAGCCGGCGCAATCGGCGGTGCGACGGCCGGAGCAGCAGGGCTGGCGGGTGCCGTGCTGGCGGGCATTGTACTGGCTGGAACGCGAACCCCGTCCTTGAGCGGCTGGGTGATGCGCTGGCCGTTGACTTCGAGGACAAAGTAGTCGATCGACGCGGGGGCCTCGAATTCGAGGAACGCTGTCAGACCACGATCCGAGAAGTCCTTCAGAACATGGCCCTGCGGATCGAGGATTCGGCCATTGGGGGCGACACGCGCGTTCTTATCGACGACCTCGGCGAAGATTTCCTGCAACTGGCGCATCTCGGCCGCGAGCTTGTGGTCCCAGAGATCGACGTCGGTGCCGGTGTCGAGATCGTCGAGTTCCTCCATCTGCCGTTCGTTGATGCTGGCGCCGATGCCGATGAGGACGAACTTCAGCGGATTGCGCCGGCGTGAGGAAACGTCGCGTGCTAGCTGCGTGCTGTACGCCTTGACCTCGTCGAGATCGTGCAGTTCGCCGTCGGTGATGAAGACATAGAAGCCCCAGGGCGCATCCTTGAAGCGATCGACGAAGTAGCGCACGGCGGGCAGCAGTTGTGTGCCGGAGCCGAACTCGCGCGGCGGGCCGAAGGTGTGCTTCTCGGCCTGGTCGGCGGTGAGATCGCCGATCACCTCAACCTGGCTACCGCCGGGGCCGACGGCCCAGTAGATGACGGTGGTGCCGCCGTCGGCGTCGTGGTTGCGGGCGAGGTGAGCGCAGATTTGCTGGGCGACGGGAGTGATCAGGTTGTCGCGTTTCTTCTGACTGAACAGCGACGAGATGATGCGCGCGCCGCCATCGACGCCGTACAGTTCGGACATGGAGCCGGAGCCATCGAGGGCGATGCCGGTCTGGGTGCCTTCCTTGCGAGGCTCCATGAGGATGGTCGCGGTCACGCGCACCTTGCTGCCGGCGGGATAGACGTTGACCTCGCCGAACGGATCCACAACGGATTTGAGCTGCGCCATGGGACGTACTCCGCGGATTGGGAAGATCAGTGGGTGATCATCCAGTAGTTCGTTCGGGTCCGTCGCGGATTTAGCGAGGGAGACTCGAAGGTGTACGGATGCTGGGATTATACCTGTTGGGGAAGAAAAACAGAAAAAAGAAAAGAAAGCGCGCAAGGGGGCTGGAGAACGGCGTTCGCATGTCGAGCAGAGTGGAGGTGGAGCAAGAAGACCTGCCTGGCAGCGGCCGAGCAGGCAATTCCCTCCTGAAGACAGGCCGGATTTGTCGGCCGGGCGGCCGGACGATCGCTGACATCACGCGTCGTGGAGTCAGACCCTGCCTCGGACGTCGTCCGGATTGAAACCGGCGGACAGATCCGGCGGTCTTCGTGAATGTAACATCGCCACCAACTCTACCCCGAGTGAGAGGTCCCTGGCGACGGTCGTCAGGGACCTCTTTTTTTGCGCGCCGTCATCAACGGGGTCGATGGACTTTAAGTCACGGTGCCATTGTTTCTTGGATTCCCGGTTAGCCGCGACGCGAGTCTTCGAGCGGAGCGCGTGCTG
>JBBSDR010000720.1:0-4672 GCA_038240465.1 Gemmatales bacterium | reverse complement strand
GTGGCTTCTTGTAACCTTCACCGTTCTTGTCAACCGTGACGACCGCGATCTTGCCGCCCTCGACGATGGCCGTGGCTTCCGCTCCGGAGCCAGCGGCACCGGGCGGCGTGTGCGGCAAGAAGAAGGAGTAGACGCCCAGGGCCAGCGACAGCACGGCGGCCAGTTGCAGAGGCCGATTGTTGACCGGCTGGCCCGGCTTGATGAAGAGCCAGGCCGAGGCGCTGGCGACGATCCAGCCGATCGTGCCCAGGACGCGGATGGTCGGAAAGTCACGCTCGGCGTCGGGAATGTGCGAGAAGATGACCGAACTGCTGAGATTCAGTGTCGGACCGTAGGCGACGGCATAGAGCAGAGCCACCCAGTAGAACGCGCGCGGAGTCTTGATCTGGGACATCCACAGGAGCAGGCCGGCGCCGATGAGATGCAGGACGGCCATGAGTTGTTCGGAGGCAAAGTAGCGGTCCGCGATGGTGCCGACGAAAATAGGCGAGATGATGGAGCCGAGGGCCATGGTGGCGTAGATGCGGCCGATGTCCTTGCGCGAAAACTTTAGCGAGTTGAGGTAGTTGCCCAGGACGACGAACCACGCGCCCCAGATCGCCAACTCGAGAAAGTTCATGATCGACAGGGGAATACGCAATTCCATGGATAATGGAGCAGCTTCAGCGAACAGCAGCATGGTAGGCACCGGGAGACTTGGGAGGGTGAAGCAGAGCGATGACCCTCGAAACTGTACAGAACGCGCCCACGGCATGCAATCAAAAACCCGGCGGAGGCGGGACTGCGAGACAGGCGGCGGGTATCATGACCTTGCCACGATCCCCTCTGCGAGGCTCGCATGCGCATCGACTTTCACGGCCTGGTCTTCGACACGCCCCGCATCTCGATCTATCTCTGGTCGCCCTGGCGCGCCTCGGCCCTGGAGCATCGCCTTTTCGACGCCGTGCGTCAGGTAATTGAGGAACCCCCCGAGGAACAGCCCGACGAACTGCGGCTCGACGTGGATGAGCCGAAGCCGTGGCGCGCGGCCCTGCAAGCGATGATCCGCGTCCTCAAGGGCTGGCAGGAAGACGCCGACGCGGGACGAGAACGGCGTGCGTTTCGCTGGCTGCTCGAGGGCGACTGCGATTCGCATGGCTACGACAGCCTTGGCGAGGTGGTGTCGCTGTGGCTGTTTCTGCGCCTCGGCCTGGAGCGCGGCGAACCGGGCGAGCCGGACAAGGGCGAGGAGATCGAACTGGAAGGTTTCGGCGTCCGCATCTGGGGCGAACGAGGCGACAACTGAGAGCGAGCGGCGGGGTTTATCCCTTCAAGGAATCCTGCTGGCACGAGGGACGTATCTCGAACGACGACTGGCTGCCGTTCTTCTCCTGCAAGGCTGTCGGGGACGTGCTGCGGGAGGCGATGGAGGCTCATCCAGATAGGGAGATGACGGTCCTGTGCGGCCACACGCACGGCGAGGGCGAGGCCCAGATCCTGCCGAACCTGAAAGTGCTGACGGGCGGGGCGGAGTATGGGAAGCCGAAGGTGCAACGGGTGCTGGCGGTGGAGTGAACAGAGATACCCGTCTTCCTTGCCCTGATGAGACGCCGGGATTGCCCCGGGCTACAATGGGCGTGGGAGTCCTTTTCCTTCAAGGAATGAGACATGAAGCCTGAGCGACTGCTGCTGTTCGTATCCGTGTGCTGCTTCTTAACTGACGCGCATGCGACCGACCTGGGCAAGATCGACCGCACCATCAAGAAGGAACCCGGCTACAAGGGGAAGCCGAGCTACTGCCTGTTGGTATTCGGTCCGGAGGCAAAGCAGCGGGTCTGGCTCGTGCGCGACGGAGACATCCTGTACGTCGATCGCAACGGAAATGGCGACCTGACAGACGAAGGCGAACGGATTCAGGGCAAAAGGGGTATGGTAACGCGCAGCGAGGCTCTGCGGCAACTAACCGAGTTTTTCGTCGAAGGGATCACGGGGGCCAGGGGGGAGAAACTGGGATTCGTGTATGACTATTACCAGGATCGGACCCTCGGTGATTTTCTCTTCCTCTATGAGGATTTTCAGATCGGCCCGATTCAGTTAATGGGCAAGCGAGTCCAGGGAGTGACAGGCGAGTTTAACTTCTCCGAGAAGCGCGAGGAGTGCCCGGTTTATCATTTCCAGGGGCCGCTGACATTCCTCAGAGTAGGGGATGAGAAATTCGTTCGCGGGGAGGAAACCGAAGAACTCTTTGTGCGGATCGGAACTCCCGGTTTCGGGAAGGAGAGTTTTGCAAAGATCGAGACGGATTGCGTCCCGAAGGACGTCCACCCGAAGGCCGAGATCGTCTTCCCGGGGAAAACAGCCGCTGATGCACCGATCCGGCAAACCCTCATCCTGAAGAAACGGTGTTGAAGTTTCAACTTCTATGGCCCCGTGCGGGTCCCACTGGAAGCTGGCCTCGGCAAGGCAAAGGTCACCGTGTCATTCCCAGACTGGAAGGATGGCAAGGTGGCTCCGGTGATGTTCGACCTGCTGATCGTTGAGGCGCCGAAAGCCGAGGAGAAGAAGTAGCGTTCTTGAGCAGTGTCTCACGACTTCACAAGCAGCAAATCGACGACAAAACATCCACGGACATGCGGCCCCTTCCCCCGGCAGTGCTCCAGGATCTGGGGGTCGGTGCAGTTCACAACTTCTATCCCAGGAGTTCCTTCAAACGCTCCACTGGTTCAGGACAGCCGAGACCTCGAAGAATGAACAGAAGCGAGGGAGCCTCGTCCTTTCGCTTCCGACAGAGAGCGTAGACCTTCTTCACGAAGTTGTCGTCAACGTCCCAGGATTCCTGGACGTGTTCTTGCCAGGTCTGCTGACCGGCAGCCGCCTCAAAGCTAGCCAGCTTTGCAGCCTTATCACCGCTCAGGAGGCCGACGACATCCGCGACGTAGGACGTCGCGAGAAACCAGAACAGTTTCTCCTCTTCCTTCTTCGACCAGCCCTTCTTCTTCGCCATTGACCACCTCCTCGTTCCTCGCATTTTACAGTCAATGCTTCCGGTACGCCACGTTCTGCACGTCCGGACCCCAACAACTGCGACACGCGCCGCATTGGCCTCCCTGGCTCGGAGCTGGGTAATTCGCCTCGTCCGGGTCGCTCACGACGGTCGAGGTCAGCGGAAAGCCCTTCGGCGGCGGTCCATCGATCATCGTCGCCGAGACGCGGACAATCAGGTTCTCGGGGAACTCGCCGATCTCCTTCAGCACGGCCTTGACGGTCTTGGATTCCCTGGTCGGACACCAAAAAGACACGTCGGGGACAGCCTGCGCGACGCTCACGAGGTTCTTCAGGTGGTTCTGCCCCTGTAAATCTCCGGAGTGAAAGAGTCTGAAATAGCGATCGGCGTACCAGCGGACCTGATGGATGAGGGCGGGAGTCCAGCGGACGTCGAACAGCCCCTGGTACGCCTGCTCGAGCCGGGCCTGGTCGTTCGAGAACTTGAAGCGGCCTTTCTTGGCGTAGCAGTTCTTCTCGTGACAGACGGAGCCTTCGGTGTCGTTGAGGAGCGTCCCGATCCGGCAGCGTAACGCCGAGATTCCCCAACTCGGGCACGGCATCTTGGACGTCGTCGAGACTGGGGCGAGCTGCTCGGCCAGGCCTCGGCGGGCGACTTCTCGAAGATCGGCTTCGAGATCCCGTCCGACATACAGCGGCACCTCCCGCTCTTCGTCCTGGCCGGCGAGGGGGAGGGAGAGACGAGGCAAGTGGACGGAAGGATACCATCCGCGAGAGGAGGGCGGGAGGCAGCCGATCTGGTCGGGGAGGCGGCCGCTCGATACGATGGGCAGATGGTGGGCCAGGTCGCCGTCATAGAGTGGGACGCAAGATTTTCCAGCTATTCAAATGCGGACACTTGCCTTCTCAAAGGAGACCACAATCCCCCAAACATCGTTCCTCTCGTAACTGTTCTAACCCCTCCGGAGTTGCACGAAGTTGTGCGGAGCCTGAAGAAGGAGGACCCCATTCGCGTATGCGGGATTATTCAGTCAATCGACCCAATTGACATTAAATTGAATTACGTCGATCTCGTGAAACTGGACGTATAATAAACTGCGTCTTCCCTCTGTCAACCCATTGTGTCCCTCAATACCTTGCATTAGGGCCATTTCGCCCTGCTCCGTGTCAAGCCCCGATCATTGCGAACCCCTTGCGAACCGTCTACAGTCTCGGAGATGGCTTACAGGATCTGCCAAATACCGGGCTGCACGAAGCTCTCCGACGGCTACCACCGCTACTGCGCGATGCACAAGTCGCGCTTCCTTCGGCACGGTGACTTCAGCACGGTGTTGGCTCGTGGCTCCAATAAGGGCTGGAACAAGAACCGCAAATGCGAGGTCGAGGGCTGCGCGGAGAAGCATGTCGGGATGGGAATGTGCCGCAAGCACTATGACGCGATGTTCCGGCTTGCTCGGAAGACGCTTACCTTTACTCCTCCCAAACGGTGATGCCTTCCAACGTCACTCCATCGGCCAAGCAGCAGAAGCGGTGGAATAATCTCCGAGATTTGAACCTCCCCACGAATGGTGGACACCCAGTTAAGAGTGTAAACTCACTCTTAGGAGGTCCACGATGACAAAAGCACGACGCACATTCACGCACGAGTTCAAGATCGCCGCGGTCCAGCTCGTCACCGACAAAGGCTACT
>JBBSDR010000719.1:0-4673 GCA_038240465.1 Gemmatales bacterium | reverse complement strand
GCGCCCAGGCAAGCCAGGATCAGACCGACACTCACTCGAGCAGCTGGCTTCATGAGAAGGAGAAGTCCTTGTGCAAAGCTGTTGATTTTACAATGACCGATTTGCGAAAGTCATGACCTACTCCCCGCCTGGCGCGCCGCCGGCTCCGGCACCCGGCGACGACAACGATGCGGCCGTGAAGCGGGCTCTTGCCTGGGCTCACACGGCGCGCTTTCTGACGACGGCGAGCAAGCTCAAGGAATTGCCGGCGAGTGAGTTGCCGGAGATCGCCTTCGTCGGTCGTTCCAACGCCGGGAAGTCGACTGCGATCAACGTGCTCACTCAGCAAAAACGCCTCGCGTTCGCGTCGAAGACGCCGGGTCGCACGCAACACATCAATCTGTTCGAACTCGGCCCGAAGCTGGTGCCCGACGCCTTGTTTGCCGACCTTCCCGGTTATGGCTATGCCGCCGTCGAGCGCAGCGCGAAGCTGCGCTGGCAGGAGGTGATGGCTGAGTATCTGGCGGTACGACGCAGCCTCAGCGCGATCGTCGTCCTCGTGGATGCCCGGCTGGGCTTCACCGACATCGATCTCAAGCTTCTCGGTTTCGTGGCACCACGGATCGCCAACGGCTCGGTGCGCCTGCTCGCGTTGTTGACCAAGGCCGACAAGCTGAACCGAAGCCAGACGGCCGACGCACTTCGGCGTGCGAGCGAGCTTCTCGGCGAGATGACCTCGGCAGAAGCAGATGTGTCGCTCGCGGCCTTTTCGGCGCTCAGCCGCGCAGGCGTCGGCGACGCCGCGCGACTCCTGTACGAGTGGACGCAGGCGGCGAACCGCGGCGTTTCTCGGGCGCCGGTCGCGGTCGATGCCTTGCCTGCGGGGATTTCCACATTGCCATGATCGAAACTTACGCGATCGCCCTGCCAAGCGGTATCGAACTGAGTTGTCGCGCAAGCGGCTCCGCGGAAGCCTCGGTTCTGCTCTTCCTGCACGGATTTCCCGAAGCGGCCTTCGTCTGGGACGACTTGCTCGAGCACTTCAGTGGGCGCTACCGCTGCCTGGCGCCGAATTTGCGCGGCTTCGAACGATCGTCGGCGCCGGCCGAAATCGAGTCTTATCGCGCCAAGCATCTCGTCGCCGATATCGGCGCGTTGATCGACACCCTCGGCGGCCGCATCGAGGCGCTCATCGCACACGACTGGGGCGGCGCCCTCGCATGGACCCTGGCCGTGCAACGGCCGGCGGCCATGCGGCGGCTGATCATCGTGAACTCCCCGCATCCAGCCACGTTCCTGCGCGGCCTTCAGCACAACGCCGAGCAGCAGGCCGCCAGCGCCTACATAAACTTCCTTTGCCGTCCCGACGCGGAAGTCCTGCTCGCCGAAAACGACTTCGCGCGCCTCTGGCCCTTCTTCACGAACATGGGCGCCGCCGATGCGTCCCGGCCGGGTTCGGGGTGGTTGACCGAGGCCGTTCGCGAGCGATACCGCGAGGTCTGGCGCGCCGGCCTGCGCGGCGGTTGCAACTACTATCGCGCGTCTCCGCTGAAGCCGCCGACGAAGGACAACGACGCGATCATGTCGATCCAGTTCGCGCCCGAAGCCGTCACAGTGCGCGTGCCGACACTGGTCATCTGGGCCGAGGACGACCTCGCGCTGCCGGTGTCGCTGCTCGATGGACTCGAGGCCTTCGTGCCGTCGATGCGCCTGGTGCGCGTTCCGGGTGCCACCCACTGGATCGTTCACGAACGCCCCGATCTCGTCGCCGCCGAGATCGAAGGGCAACTGGCGAGCTGACGTTCGTCAGGCTCGCGGCGTCAGGTCTCGCATCATGCGGTCGACGGCGCGCTGCACCAGCGGTCGCAATTCGAGCGGCTGAACCAGACCGGCGGAATTCAGGCGCTCGAGCGCCCGCCGTGTGATCGAATGCGTGCGCGTCGGCGATTCGCCGGCGAACAGGAAAAAGAGGCTTCGGTCGCTGCGCCACAGGAGTTGGACGCGACTCCACCGACCGTGCAGGAAAATGCGTTGCCTATCCCCGGCACGAAGCGCCTCGACGCGTCGGGCGGGATCGTCTTCCGTGTGGTCGCCAGAGCTGGGCAGGTGCTCGGCGGGCACCGTTTCCATCGACGAGAGATCGATGACCGAGTCGCTGAAGCTGCGCCCGGCCGGCGTCTCCGGCAGCACCTCGTCGCGCATGCGCTGCACGATCTCTTCCGGCGTGAGCGCGCCGGCGCCGCGCGCGCCCGGACGCAACGCTTCGGTATGGATCGTCATCAGCTCGTTGAGCACGGCCTGTTGCTCGGCGAGCGCGAGCGACACGAGCTCCATGCCGACACGCAGGCGATGCAACAAGCCAGGCAGCAACTGCAGCAGGCGTTGGCGGCTCTGCGGATGGTCGGGAATCTTCAGACTCCAAAGCAGGTCGTCGACCGTCTTCAGATCGCTCATCGTCGCTTCCGACTGCTCGCCCTTGCTGAGCATGTTCTCGGCAATCACCTGCGCCCAGGTGCCTGTGACGAAGCGGCGGATCGTTGGCGTGGTGCGCACCTGCACCATCTGATCGGTCAGCCGTTGCGCAAGATGCTGTTGCAGGATTTCGCGCCGCTCGGCGAGTTGCAGTGCGACGACCGACGCTTGCGCAGAACGCAACTGACCCTGCAACTGCTCGGACAGAAATCCCTCGACCCGATTCAAGCCGCGTCGGAACAAGGCGGAGTCCGGCGCCGTTGCTCCGGCCATTTCTTCTGCGACCGCAGTACCGAAGGCGAGGAAGGCCGAGAGGCGAGGATCTTCCACGCGCGAATAGCCCAGGCTCACCTCGCCGATGCGGTCGAGCAGGCGCCACACCGGGTGGTCATACGAATCGAGCACGGCATGCTCGGCAAGCACGACGCGCAGGACGGCGATCTGCATGCGCGCGAACATCGCCCGGAACGAGCCGGGCAATTGCGAGTCGCTGAGGAGCGATTCGAAGAGGCGTGTTGCCAGCTCGATAACCTGGCGATCGATCGGCTCGCTGGCACTGGCGACGAGCGCCGCCCGATGCTGCTCGAGGCGATTGCCGCCTGGCGTTCCGCGGCCAGCCTGCGAGACTTCGGAGGGCAAGTGGCGCAACAGCTCGTCGAGACGAAGTAACGCCTGCTCGAGCTCGGGATTGCGCCGGGCTGTGCCGTCGCTGCGCACGGCCGTCACGGGACCGTTGCCGTCGTCAGCGGAGACGCCTCCTCGCTGGGCGCCGAAGGGCACGCCCGGCATGCTCGGCAACAGGGCGCTCAATGCGCCGGTTCGCGCCGGCTCGGCGACCGCGAAGCGGCCGAAGCCGGAACCTGATGGCAGGAGCACCGTCCGGTACGTGCCCGGCTCGACGCCGGCCGATTCGAGGCGCGTCGACGCCGCGGCCCACGCGTTCTTCAGCAAGCCTGCGAGCACGCCGGCCGACGTGCGCAGAACGATCGCGCGCTGAATCTGCGAGTTCACGACCGCACAGGTGGCGTCCCACAGCGCCGAGGCGTAGACGAGGGGCCGGAACGGATTTGACTCGGCGTTGATGTGGGTCTGACCCGTGAGAGTCGACGTGAAGGTCTGCAGCTCGCGAAGCTCCCATTCGGCGGTGCTGTCGATGAGCTGCATCGCGCGCGAGATCTCGATGTCGACCTCGACACGCGATTCGTCCATCAGCTCCAGGCTGCCGAGCCCGCTGCGTGCTTCCGCAAAGCTGGTTTCCCGCTGCCCGTCGATCTCCTCTCGCACGCGTTTCGTCAGCGACTCGACGAAGGTCTTTTCGTACAGCGTCGCATCGCGCTGCAAAGTCTTGACGATCTCGGAGTGATGGCTACGTTCGCCCGCGCTCGACGCGCTGCTCTCCTTCGTCGGGCCGAGCAGTTGCAAAGTGCCGGTCAACACGCGAGCGATGAGCGTTGGCGCAAGGGCCAGTTCGTCGTCGACGAAGCGTTGATACAAGGGAGCGGTCAACTAAAGCCTCGGAAAAGCGGTCGAGCGATTATCCCGCTCGAATCCACGGCGTCCAAGCAGTGCCGCATCACCATTCGGAAGACGCATGAAGTGTGTCGCTGCGCGAAAGTCGTTTCGCCGCCTTGAAACGAAGAAAGGGCTGCCGAAGCAGCCCTTTCCTGTCGCAGGGGCCGACGGACTCACATGTCCATGCCACCCATGCCGCCCATTCCACCCATGCCGCCGCCCATGCCGCCGCCACCGCCCGAGGATTCGTCCTTCGGGGCTTCGGAAATCATGGCTTCGGTGGTGAGCATCAGCGCCGCGACCGAGGCTGCGTTCTGCAGCGCCGTACGCGTCACCTTGGTCGGATCCAGGATGCCCATCTCGATCATGTCGCCGTACTCGCCGTTGGCTGCGTTGTAACCGAAGTTGCCCTTGCCTTCGAGCACCTTGTTCATCACCACCGACGGCTCTTCACCGGCGTTGAACACGATCTGACGCAGCGGCTCTTCGATCGCGCGCATCACGATCTTGATGCCCGCGTCCTGATCGGCGTTGTCGCCCTTGACCTTGATGAGTGCGCGTGCGCGCAGATACGCCACGCCGCCGCCGGCGACGATCCCTTCTTCGACCGCTGCACGGGTCGCGTGCAATGCGTCTTCGACACGCGCCTTCTTTTCCTTCATCTCGATTTCGGTTGCCGCGCCGACCTTGATCAGCGCAACGCCGCCGGC
>JBBSDR010000718.1:0-4691 GCA_038240465.1 Gemmatales bacterium | reverse complement strand
GGCGTCCCCGCCAGGCCGATGCGCGTCGCCTGATAGGAGGCGGCCAGGAAGGCGTTGCCGTAGTTCTGGGCGCCGCCGAGGTCCGGGGGCGGACTGATGGTGACGAAGCCCGGCAGGTCCTGGTTCTCGGTCCCCAGCCCGTAGTTGATCCACGAACCCATCGACGGCCGGGTGAAGCGGAAGTCGCCCGTGTGCAGCATCAGACACGACTGCGGATGGTTCGGCACGTCGGTGTGCATGCCATTGAGCAGGCACAGATCATCGGCATGTTTCGACAGGTGCGGGAACAGTTCGGAGATGGGCAGCCCGCTCTGGCCGCTGGGAGAGAACTTCCACGGGCTGGGAAGCAGGTTGCCGCGCGCGCGGTCGCCTCCCTTGAAGGTTTTGCCGGCGGACTCCTGAAGCGCGGGCTTGTAGTCGAAGGTATCGACGTGCGTCGGTCCGCCGCGCATGTAGAGCATGATGACCCGTTTGGCGCGCGGCTTGAAATGGGGCGTTTTCTCGGCCAGCGGATTCAGGAAGCCGGTGGCGCGGGCCGACTCGCCCGAGGCCAGCCCGGCGAAGGCGAGGTAGCCGAAACCGCAGGAGAGGCTCTTGAGCAAATCGCGGCGTGTGGTGAATGGCAGCATGTGCGTGGTCCTTCGTATGCGGTGGTTCGCCAGGGAGGCAGAGTGTGTCATTCGACATAACGGAATTCGGCGGCAGCGTAGAGGGCGTGACAAAAGGCGGTCCAGGCGGAGTCCTTGCCGCCGCTGTCGCGAAGGAATTTCTGAACGCGGTCGCGCTCGGCGCTGGTCGGCGTCCGCGACAGGGTCAGCTTGTAGGCCAGGTCAATCCGGCCGGCCTCATCGCGGCTTCCCGTCTGGAGGCGCTTCGCGAGTTGTTTGGCCTCGGCCAGGACGAACGGGCTATTCATCAGAAACAGCGCCTGGACCGGGACCGTGGTCACTTCGCGCTGAGCGACGACGAGGTTCGGATTGGCGACGTCGAAAACGCTCAGGATTTCCGGCAGCGCCGCCCCGCGCGGCATACCCAGGTAAACGCTGCGGCGCGGCAAATCCTTGATCTGGTACGTCGTCTTCTTGCCCTTGGCATTGCTGCTCGATTCCGAGGTCGAGCCGGCCGGCGGTTCGCGGTCGAGCGAGCCACTCGACGCCAGGATCGCATCGCGGATGGCCTCTGCCTGAAGACGGCGCACGTTCGCGCGCCAGAGCAGGCGGTTGTCCGGATCGATCTTGTGATTGTCCGGGTTGTGGTCGCTCGCCAACTGGTAAGCCCGGGTCAGGACGATGCTGCGAATGAGCTTCTTCATCGACCAGCCGTCTTCCATGAACTGGACGGCGAGCCAGTCGAGCAGTTCGGGGTGCGTTGGTTTGTCGCCGAGGTAGCCGAAGTTGTCCGGCGTGGCGACGATGCCGCGTCCGAACAGCGCTTGCCAGACGCGATTGACGGCGACCCGCGCGGTCAGCGGATTGTCCTTCGCCGTCAGCCATTGCGCCAGTTCGAGCCGGCCGCTGGCCGACGCCGGAATACTTGGCACCTCACTCGCCGTCGCGATGCCGAGGAAGCCGCGCGGCACCGTCTCGCCCTTGTTTCGCGTCTCGCCGCGAACACACACGAAGGCGTTGCTCGCCTTGCCCTCGCTGACGCCCATGGCCTCGCCGCCGTCGCTGAGTTGGTGCAGTCCACTGGCGACACCCTTCTTGCCGCCGCCCTTGCCGCCGCCACCGGTGAGCATGTCCGAACTGCTGAAGATGCCGGCCAGGGCGTAATATTCCTTGGTGGAGACATAGTCGAACTTGTGATCGTGGCAGCGCGCGCACATCACCGTCATGCCAAGGACAGCGCGGGTGGTCACGTCGATCTGATCGGCGATCAGGTCCATGCGGTAATCGGGATTGTTCTGGGCGCGCGGTTTCGAGGTCAGGGCGAGAAATCCCGTCGCGACGAGCAACTCGTCTTTCTTCTTCGGATCGCCCGCCGTGAGGAGATCGCCCGCGATTTGCTCGGTGATAAAGCGATCGTAGGGCCGATCCTCGTTGAATGCCTTGATCGTGTAATCGCGATAGCGCCAGGCATTGGGGAAGGGCGTGTTGTCGGCGTTGCCGTTGGACTCGGCATAGCGCGCCAGGTCGAGCCAGTGCCGGCCCCAGCGCTCGCCGAAGTGCTTCGATGCGAGCAAGCGGTCCACGACTTTCTCGATGGCCCGGTCAGACTTATCGCCGGCGAAAGCCTCGATCTCTTCGGGAGACGGAGGCAAGCCGATCAGGTCGAACGTCAGCCGGCGCAGCAGCGTTTGCCGGTCGGCGTCGCGGGCAGGCTGGAGGCCCTTCTCTTCGAGCCGAGCCAGAAGAAAGCGGTCGATTCTGCTCCTGGCCCAGTCGGATTTCGGCGTCGGCGGTTCGGTCTTTCGCGGTGGCTGGAAGGCCCAGAACGTCTGCGCTTCCTCGCGCGTCATCCGCCGATAAAGCGAAGACACGGATGCCTCGCGCGGGTCGGCAGCCCCCATCAGCACCCAGCGCGTGAAGTCAGCGACGACGGCCTCGGGAAGCTGCTTCCTGGGCGGCATCTTCAGTTTCTCGTGCTTGAGCGCCTTGATGAGCAAGCTCTTGCCGGGATCGCCGGGAACGATGGCGGGGCCGGTATTGCCCCCGTTGCGCAGGCCATCGCGTGTATCGAGCAGCAGACCGCCCTTGACCTTGGACGCGTTGGCCGAGTGGCACTCGTAGCAATGGGTCGCGAGAATGGGCCGAATTTTGTTCTCGAAAAACTCGCTGTCCTTGTCCGCCGCGCGCCCCGAGGACGCGAAGGTCGCAGCGGCCAGGAGTGCGGACAGGGCCAGTCGTATTCTTGTGTTCATGGAGATTTCCTCATCGAGCCATGACCGCAACCCAGATTCGGATGGGATCAATGAATCGTTTCTCATGAAACCCGGCGACACGAGAAAAGTTCCGCAATCGTTTCCCAACGGATGAGATACTGCTCGGCACCCTGCTGGCAGTGGAAGCAAACACCCTCATGAAGGGGCTGCTTGCTTCGACTTGCGTGGCCGGCGAGGACGTGGTCGTGAACGACTCGCCATCTCCTTCGGGGTGCGGACGAGGAGTTCAAGGGGAACGGGACCGCAAGCCGAGGCGATGGCGCGGGCATAGCGGCGGATTAGCTGCATCGGAATATCCGCACTCCAGCAGATGCGAACGTGGACTCTACGCACTTTCCGGCTGCGCAAGCACCGTTCATGTGTCTTCCGTATTGCCCAGGTAGGTGACAATAGCCGGCACACACAGGAGAAGGTAAACATTCCAGAGAGCCGTGGCCGGGTATTCTGCCGGGACTCGGGACCCGTTGAACTCTCCCACCAGGACGACAGCCAGGATGTAGAGCAGGGACCGATGACGATAGCCCTGGACGGACATCCAGAAGAGATTGAGCAGCACGAACACTCCATAGAACCCGAGGCGTTTCAGAGGCTCCGTCTTCGGTTGCGTCCAGAGTAACACTACCAGGCCGATTGTCAGGGCGATCGTCAGCGCTTCCAGCAATTTCCCCCATTCCTTGCCCATCAACGAAGGCATCAACCGGCACAGGAATCCCATCACGAACCCGAAACAGGCGATGGCAACGAGCCAGGCAATCAACACCGTGGGCGTTTCCTTTGTCGCGATGCTGTCCCAGACGGCGGCAACACACCCCGGCAATCCAGGGCCGTGTTTTTCCGGGCCTGGCAGCGGCGACAGCAGGACAGCGGGCATCGGCGGCGTCAGCCGGATCTTCTCCAGCCACTTCAAGAACGGCCCTCCCTCGCGGGACGGCAGGTTATTGACAGGGGTCTGGAAAAGGAGCAGCCCGGTGATTGTCAACCAGAATAGAACGGCCGTTAATCCCAGACCGGCAATGCCGCCGACGAATCCAGTCCAGAGGCCGTGGCCGCAGCAAAGGCCAAAGCTCTTCCCGGCGCCGAATCCCTGAACCAGCGGAGAGGTTCCTTCCTGAGAGGGAGCTGCTGAGGCGGCCTTTTTTGTCTTCACCTTGACCGGTTTCGGCGCCGCGACGGGTTTGACCGGCTTCGGCGGTGGGGCGGCTTTGACCGGGGGGTTGGGTTGGGCCTTGAAGAGTTTTTCGAGCTGCTCGATCGCCAAAATCAGCCGGGCCATGTCCGTGTTGAAATCAGGGTCGGGGCGGACCACCAACCCGTTCCGGATCACCAGGTGACGAAGCGACGGCGGCAGCTGGCTTGCCAGTGGCATGGGAGTGTACGAAACCAGCACGGGAACGACTGCCATGCCTGAGCGAAGGGCGGTTTCAACCTCCAGGCGCACATAATCGTTCGGGTCATCCAGGCGCCGCCTGCCGTGCTCGTCGGTCGCATCGACCCAATCGGCTCCGATGATGACCAGCATCACTCGGGTCTTGCCGAGCACCTGCTTGATGTGCGTGGGAAAGGAGACACCCAGCGGAATGCTATCGACGTCCTTGAACACCTGCTTCGACGTGAAGCTGGCTACCAGGCGATCGTAGACGCGCCCGGTTACGTCCTGGCTGTCAGACCGGCGGTAGGAGATAAAGATCGCGGGCATGGGTCGTCCTGCATGACAATCCGTTTTGCTGAGCCAATACACTGCGACTCGCTAATCACCGGAGAAAGCGCATCCCTTCGTCACCCCGACCGAATCAGGTCGATGCAGCCGCGC
>JBBSDR010000717.1:0-4692 GCA_038240465.1 Gemmatales bacterium | reverse complement strand
TGACACTAACCTCAACAACCGAGACAGCACCAGGGCCCGCTGGCGGCTTGGCGGACTTCAGCGCCGCCACGCCGCACGCGCCAAGACCCCTTGTCCCGCATCAGTGCGCCGCGGCGGGCGAGGCGGCCAGCGGTTGCGGGTGCTGCTGCCCCTTGATCCAGGCGAGCGTTTGCCGCATGCCCTCGTCGAAGGTGTAGGCCGGATGATAGCCCAGCTCGCGTTTCGCCTTGTCGATGCTGAAGTCGAGGTTCAACCCCATGAACTTCAGCCGGGCCTGCGTCAGCCGCGGCGCTTCGGCCGCGCCGCGTTTGCGTGCTCGCGATTCCATCCATCGCGCCAGCAGTTTCGCCAGCCACAACGGCACCGGCAGCGCTTTCGGCCTCGGCAACTCCAGACCGGCACACACGGCCTCGATAAACCGGCGCTTGGTCACCGACTCGCCATCTGTCAAATTATAGACCTGGCCATCGGCGCGCGGATTGTCCATTGCCAGGAAGAATGCCTCGACGAGGTTCTTGACGTAGATGCAATTGAGGGCAAGGCGACTGCTGCTGATGTAGCGCACCGTGCGGCCGCGCAGGTTCTCGATCAGCCTGGGCAAAAGCGTCCGATCGCGCGGACCATAGATGAAGCCGGGCCGCAAGATGGTCAACGGCAAAAAGTGGCGCTCGTGGAAGTCACGGGCCAGGCGCTCCGCTTCGACCTTGGTGATCGTGTAGCCGTCCATGTGCGAGTCCGGCAGCGGCTCGCTCTCGTCGGTGCCGCGATGGTGCCGGGCCGGATAGACGCCGAGGCTGCTCAGCAAGACGAATCGCCGCACGCGCGTGGTCCGGCAGGCGTCCAGGAGGATGCGCAGCGGGTCGACGTTGACGGCACGATACTCCTCGATCGGCCCCCAGTCGCCGACCCGGGCGGCACAGTGGAACACATACTCGACGCCATCGGCTGCCCGCCGGAGGGATTCCGTGTCGCCGAGGTCGCCGCGAACGATGTCCGCGCCGAGCGACTCGAGCAAGGTCGCGTCCGTGCTGGGACGGACGAGCGCGCGAACACGCAGACCACGGGCGGCAGCCGCCTCGGCCAGGTGGCTGCCGACAAATCCCGTGGCGCCGGTGATCAGGCAGGTCGCGTCCATGTACGCTCCAGGGAGGTAGCCAGTCGTTCTCCGTCAACGCGCCGCGCGCGTCAAGGAGTTGTCTTGTGAACCTGGAGGACAACGGACAAGAGAGAATATTTGCGCTGGAAATGACAACCAGCCTGCCGCTTGCGGCAGGCTGGTGCGTTCTGCTCAGCGCGCTAGAGGTGCTTCCTGAGCCACGAGGGTCTTGCGATTGAAGCGCAGCGGCCGGTGACAGTGCGGGCAGGGAGACGGTGTGTTCGGCAGACGTTCGAGAAGCTCGACAGGCCGGCGGCAGACGGGACAGGCGCAGCTATAGACCCGAGTCAGGGTGCTGCGGCCGAAGAATTTCTGCAGACCCGAGGCCGTTTTTCGCACGCTTTCCGTGGCCGTCACAACCAGGGGGCGATTCTCGCCGCCCTCGATGGCCACGAAACGCACCCTGCCATCCTCGCCGCCGACGGCCAGCTGCTGCCCGCAAGGCGACAGGGTGCCGCACTGGGCCAGATGGTCCGTAGTCGTCTGGGCCTGCAGCTGCAGTTCGGGGACCGAGTACAGCGCCACCTGTCCGGCCGCGTCCAAAGTCAGCAGCGCCGAGCCGTCCCGCAGGAAGAAGCAGTCGCGCAGTTCCACCCCCGCTTTCCCGGCATTCAGCTTGGCCCGTGCCTCGACGTCCCACAGGATCAGTTCGCCGCTGCGCGAGCCAGAGGCGGCGAGGGCGCCATCGGGCGACAGATCGCCGGCCGTCACGCGGTCGTTGTGTTCGCGCCAGACGGCTGCCTCCTTGTTCGTCTCCAGGTTCCACAGGCGCACACTGCCGTCGCTCGACCAGCTCAGCAGCAGCGAGCCATCCGACGAGAACCGGCAACCGTTGACGATGTCTTCGTGTCCCGAGAACACCCGGCTATCGCGTTCGTGGACCAGGCAATGCAGGCTGACCTGGCGATCCCACGAGGTCGTGGCGAGCCATTTGCCGTCCGGCGCGAAGCGGATGCAGGAGATCGGCCGGGTGTGGGACAGCGTTTGAGACAGCAGCTGGTGCGTGTGTCCGTCCCAGGTGGTCAGCGAACCTTCCATGGAGCCGGCCACCCAGTGTTTGCCGTCCGGCGAAAAGGTGCAGGCCGACAGGGGCTTGGGACCGGCGCGAAGGGACGTCAGTTGCATTCCCGACGACACTTCCCACAGCCGCAAATAGCCGTCCCAGCCGGCCGACAGGACGAATCCTCCATCCGGCGAGTAGGCACAGGCAAACACTTCACCGTTATGTTTCTCGGACTCGGGTCCGTTCACGAGGCGCAGTGTGGTCACGATGGACTCTCCCGGAAAACGACGAGGGCAGGTTTTCGTGCTGACGAAGTATAGCTCAGCTTTTTTGCGGACGCCAAATCGCCGCCGCTGCGGAAGCGCCCCAGCAGTGGAACGAAGCCGGCCGGCCCGATAAGCTAGCGGCAGACACTCGGACACCCTGTTCCCTGGCCAGGTGCGTGCATGATCGAAGGCATCATTCCACCCGTTATCACGCCGATGAAGGACAATGAGGACCTGGACCTCCCCCGTCTGCGCTGGTTTCTGGATCATCTCATTGAACAGAACGTTCATGGGGTTTTCGTCCTCGGCACCAACAGCGAGTTCTACGCCCTGGACGAACGCGAAAAGCAAGAGGTGATCGCGACGGCGGTGGCACATGTCAACAAGCGCGTGCCGGTTTACGCCGGGACCGGCGCGGAAACGACACGCGAAACAGTGCGGCTGACGAAGATGGCCGAGCGCGAAGGGGCCGACGGCGTCTCGGTCATCACGCCCTATTTCGTCGCGCCGACGCAGAAGGAGATTCACGACCATTATCGCCGCATCGCCGAGGCGACCTCGCTGCCGGTGGTGCTCTACAACAACCCGGCAACCTGTGGCGGAGTCAAGATTGAACCCGACACGGCGGCGAAGCTGGCGGAGGTGCCGAACATCCTTGGCATCAAGGATTCGTCGGGCGATTTGCAGAATACCATCGAGATGATTCGCGTCGTGCCGGAGCGGTTCTCGGTGCTGATGGGGCGCGACACACTGATCTTCTCGGCGCTGATGTTCGGCGCTCGCGGAGCGGTGCCGGCGACGGGCAACATCGCGCCGGCGCTTCTCGTGAAGATCTACGAGACGTTCCGGAAGGGAGACATTGCGGGATCGAAGGCGGCTCAGCTTCAGTTGAACCCGCTGCGGTTGGCCCTTGGGCTGTGTACGGCTCCTGGAGCGGTCAAGGCAGCGCTGAATCTGCTCGGCATGAACGTCGGACCGTGTCGTTCGCCGGTATCGGGCCTGGCGCCGGAGAAGGTGCCGCTGATGCGTCAGGCGCTGACTCGCGCGGGGCTGATGTGATAGGGTAGGCTGTTCGTCCACGGCCGCGCGAGGGGAGAAATGTCATGAGCGCAATTCAACCTGTGGGTTCCAGGCGGAAGAACACCTATCCAACATCGGATGGCAAGCCCATGGCCGAAACGGACCAGCACCGCGAGTTGATGCTCCTGCTGATCGAGATGCTCAAGGAGTATTATCGCGACGCTCCGCACGTTTACGTCTCGGGGAACCTGCTGGTCTTCTACGAGCCAGGCAACCGGAGACGCCATGTCTCTCCCGATGTCTTCGTCGTGCGGGGCGTCCCCAAGCACTTGCGGGAGAACTACCTCATCTGGGAAGAGGGGAAAGGCCCGGAAGTCGCGATCGAGTTGACGTCGTCCTCGACGCGAAATGAAGACATTCGGACGAAGTTCGCTCTGTATCGCGACACGCTCCGGGTCAAGGAGTATTTCCTGTTCGACCCGCTGGGCGATTATCTGTCGCCGGCCCTGCAAGGGTATCGTCTTCGTCAGGGCGAGTATCGTCCGATTCGCCGGGTGAATGGCCGGCTGCCGAGCCAGGTGTTGCGCTTGCATCTCGATCCCGTGGGGCAGACGCTGCGTCTCTTCGATCCGGCTACGGGCGAATGGCTGCCGACGCCGCGCGAGCGGATCGAACAAGCCGAATTGGCACGAACAGTGGCCGAACAGGAAACCGCACGTCTGCGCCGCGAAATCGCGGAGATGCGGCGACGCCTCGGTGAGGAATGACCGACTGTCATCACTCGACTTTCTCCTCGCGCCCCGACGCGGCCGAGCGATAGGCCGCATCGAGCAGGCGCACCGACGCCAGGCCGATCTCCGCCGGCGAATGACACACATCGGTCTTGCCCAGCACCCAATCGACAAAGTTGTTCGGCGGCCCCTCGCCCTTGTAGCCGCCGGCCTCCGGATCGAGGTCGAGCTTCTCGAACGTGCCATCGTGACGGCGAAGTTCCAAGCGCACCAACTCGCGCGGGTCCTCGGTGGCTTACTGGAACCCGAAGGCGGTTTTGACTTTTTCCAGTTCGGGCTTGCCCAGCCGGCAGACGCCGACAAGGGTGACGTCCTCGCGCGCCTTGAGGACGGGAATGTGATTGGCGGTCGCCCACCAGCCGGCGCCGAGAAAGCCGACGCCGAGTTTGCGTGAAGAAGCCATGCGCTGTCACCTCTCCTTTGTTTGCCCGATTGGTTAGCCGCGACGCGAGTCTT
>JBBSDR010000716.1:0-4695 GCA_038240465.1 Gemmatales bacterium | reverse complement strand
GGGCCACGTTCCCGGTTCTCGAGGTGACGGTAGCCCTGGGGCGACTCAGCGATTCTTTCAGCAATGCAATCCCTGGTTTCGTCGATCGGCTCACGTCCTGGCTGCCGTCGCTGGCCGGACACCACGGCTTCTCCGAGCAGCTGCGCAAGGGGTCTGACCTGGCTCACGTTCTGGAGCGTGTCACACTGGAACTCCAGTCGCTGGCCGGCACCGGCGTTCATTTTGGGCAGACAAGTGAGCGGCCAGGCGAGCCAGGAGTCTATCAAGTCGCGCTTGAATACCAGCAGGAGGAGTTGGCCCGCGCTTGCCTCGGAGTGGCGCGGGAACTCTGTCTGGCGGCGGTTGCGGATCGGCCCTTCGACATCCAGCCGGCCCTCGAACGGTTGCTCGAGTTGGAATACGATCTTCGATTGGGAGGGGGTACAGCCGCCATTGTGCGGGCAGCGCAGGCGCGCGACATCCCAACGTGCCAGTTGGATCCGGAAGACCGCCGGATGTTTGTGCTGGGCCAGGGGGATCGCCAGCGTCGAATCCACTCGGCCGTGACGGACCAGACCAGTTTGATCGCCGACACGATCACCCAGGACAAGGAACTCACCAAGATGCTGCTCCGGGACGCCGGTGTGCCGGTGCCACACGGGAGGCCGGTCAAGGACGCCGAGGACGCCTGGCAAGCCGCCTGCGCCATCGGCCTGCCCGTGGTCGTCAAGCCGCGAGATGCGGAGTTGGGGGATGGGGTGTCGCTCAACCTGAACACCCGCGAGCAAGTCCTGACTGCCTACGCCGGCGCGCGCGAGGTCAGCGAGAATGTCCTGGTCGAGAAGTTCGCCCCCGGCAGTCATCACCGCCTGCTGGTCGTCGGCTATCGGCTGGTCGCCGTCGCCCGGCGCGACCCGGCCGAGGTCGTCGGCGACGATTCCCAAACGATTGTCGAGTTGGTCGAGGAAGCCAATCGCGACCCGTGCCGCCGTGGAGGTTCCGCGACCACGCTGGAGAAGATCCTCTTCGACGAGGATTCCGTGGCCGTGCTGGCGGAGCAGGGCTACCGGCCTGAGTCGGTCCTCCCCGCCGGACTGCGCGTCCCGGTCCGCCGCAATTCGCACATTCGCGACGGCGGCACGGTTGTTGATGTTACCGACCGGGTCCACCCCGAGGTTGCCGCCCGCGCCGTCGAGGCGGCGCGGATCCTGGGCATCGATCTGGCGGGCCTCGACGTGATGGCCCGGGACATTGGCCGGCCTCTGGAGGAGCAGGGAGGGGTGGTCCTCGAAGTCAACACGCGCCCGGGTCTCAATGTCCATCTCGAGCGCTGGACCGGCACATCCCGTCCGATCGGTGAGGCAATTGTCGAACTGCTGTTTCCCCTCACGCAGACCGGGCGCATCCCGGTCGTCGCTGTGACCGGGGCCAACGGTGGGACGATGACCGCGCGCTTGATCGCACACCTTCTGGGCCGTGCGTGGCGCGCCGTCGGCCTGGCCAGCACCGACGGCATCTACCTCTCTGGCCGGCGGATGAGGGCGCGGGAAACCAGTGGCCAGCAAGCCGCCCGAGCCGTGCTGCTGAACCCGCTTGTGGAGGCCGCTGTGCTGGAGACAGCAAGGGAGGACATCCTCAGCGAGGGGCTGGGCTTCGACCGCTGCGACGTCGCGGTGGTGACCGGCGTTGATCGCGAGGAACTGATCCAGGCCGAGCGGGCGCTGGTTCGGGTGGTCAAGGCTGACGGCGCGGCGGTACTCAGGGCGGATGATCCGCTACCGGTGTCGCTGGCCGAACATTGTCCGGGGTCGGTGATCTTCTTCGCGGCTGGCTGTGAGGATCCGGTCATCGCGCGGCATCGCGCCGGGGGAGGCCGGGCCGTCTTCGCACGAGGTGGTTCAATCCTGCTGGCCGAGGGAGATTTGGAAGTGCCAGTGATCTCTCTCGACCGGATGCCGCTGGCTGACGAGTCCAGCGGATTGCAGATCGAGAATCACCTTGCCGCTGTCGCGGCCGGCTGGGCTTTGGGCCTGTCCCGAGACGCCCTTGCTGCCGGCCTGAGCGAAGCGGTTCCGCTTGGCGAGATTCCAGAGAAATGGACCTCGGCCCGATAGTTGAATGTACTGATGATCGGCAGTCCGGGGACGGGCAAGTCGATGCTGGCCCGGCGGCTGCCGACGATCCTGCCTCCTCTGATCCCCTCCGAGAGCCTGGGAACGACGCGGATCTACAGCGCCACGGGACGCCTTGGGGCCAACGAACCTCTGTTGCGTCAGCGTCCGTTTCGTTCGCCGCACCACACGATCAGAAGGTTTGCAAGGATAGAGGGAGGTTTTGGCAAAGGCAATCGGGCGTGTTGCCGGACAGCCTGAGTTCTACAATCTCTTTGAGGCATCTGCATCAGAGGGACGGTTTATGGAAGACCTTTACGGCTTCGCGTCGGCGGACATCGACCAGATTAGGAAGATCATCGAACCAGTTCTCGGGATCGAGATGGACGCACACGAAAGCTCCTACCGTTGCGGTGACTACTACCTGAAGAGACTGGAAAACGGGGACAACATCTCACTTCAGAAGAATCACGACCGCGTTCGTGACGAATGGCGTTTCGACGAATACAAGAGCATGGGTTCGCTGCTGTTCGTTTACTCGAAGGAACAAAGTCGTGTGGAAGCGATTCGTTTGCGATTGGCAGCGGTTCAGGTAGCGATTCATCTCCAGCGTACCACGTCAGGGGAGGGTGGGAAGTTGGTAATCGAGAGGGTTTACCAAGCGTTGGAGTAGCCGCCACGACCGCCGCACCAACCATCTTCTCCGTCAGCGATGCCGGCATGGTCGGCGGCGGCAGTACTCCTTCACCGGGTGAGATCAGCCTCGCCCATCATGGCGTGCTGTTTCTCGACGAGTTGCCGGAGTTCAATCGCCGCAGCCTGGAGGTCTGGCGTCAGCCACTCGAATCGGGCCACGTCACCATCTCGCGAGCGCTGCACTCGACGATCTTTCCGGCGCGCTTTGTTCTTGTCGCGGCGATGAACCCGTGTGGGTGCGGCTAACGCCGATTTTCATTTCCTCTGAAAGTACCTTCGCCGCCGACTCCTTCGGGATGAAGCGGTAGCCCACGACCTCAGTTCGCCGCTTCTTCTTCGGGCCGACCACCTTGACATCGAAGACGGGGTAGACCCTCTCAATGAAACTGTCGAGGAGTGCCGCCACCTTGGTCTTGTCAGCAGCCAAGATCGTGTCCTGAATCGAGGCAAGCTGTTTCAGGGTGGCCCGTGCCTTCTCAGTCATCGGGATGAGTTGCGGCTCGATCTTGGCCTTGCGACTGTCCAGTTCGACGGCCCGCTTGTCGAGCCTTTCCGCCATGCTCTGGTTCTTGCGACGTTGGATCGGAAGTTCGGCGGCTATGGCGTCGAGTTCTTCGTTGATGGTTACGAGTTCGGCCTTCATGTCAGTGGCGGCGGCGGCGAACTCCCGGTCGTAGAAGTCGAACGCCCACGAAAAGACCCCGCAAGCATCCGGGCTGTCGAGGATTCCGTCTTCAAGCTCGACCTTCTCCAGCGTGAACTCGGTTTCAACGTGGAGTTTCTGGGTCAGGTAGCCGTGGATGGCGGTCGTCCCGCCACCATCGCCGGGGTAATGGCCCTTGCCGAGGACGGCGTAGATGATGCCGAGGATGGTGGTCCCTAGCTCTGACTTCTTCAACCACTCCGCTTCCATCAGTCCTGTGAGGTCGCCCTGCTTGACGGTGTCGATGCGGTCTGCAACCACCTTCAGCAGTTCGTCGGTGGCTGCGTCCAGAGTTTCCCACCTGACGGTGTTAGCGTAGCACTTCGCCCGGTTCGTCTTCCTCCAAGTCCCGCAGTGGAAACAGCGGGACATCTTAGCCTTGCCCCGGCTCCGCTCCATCGACTTCTTGCCGGGCATGAACGAGCCGAGAACCATCGGCTGATCGCAGTCGGGGCAGTGGAGCTTGCCGTTGAGCGGGTGGTGAGCCTTGTCCCTCGTCCTCCGCTTCCCGAAGCTCTCGTTGACGTGGGGGCGGGCCTGGAGCTTGACCTTCACACTGTCGAACAGGGCGGGGGCCACGACGGGCGGGATCACGGGTTTCAACGGGTAGATGAACTGATCCTCGGCCTTCTTCATTACCAGAGGGTCCGTGGACTTGCGGCTGGGGGCAACGGGCTGCTTGTCGATGCACAGCCGGTACTCACCGACGCCGACCTTTCCCCAGGCTGGGAGGCCGATGTATGACGAGTTCGACAGCACCGACTCGACACCGTGGTAGCCGAACGCCTTTCCGTAGTGGCCTAACCCCTGCTGCCAGAGGTGCATCGAAATGGCGGCGAAGCCCATGCCCTGGTCGTAAAGCTCAAATATCTGCCGCACGGCGGCGAGGCTGCTCTCTTCGACGCTCGGCTCAACCCGGTAGCCGGTCGTCTTCTTGTCTCGCAGGGGCATGTGCGGGGTGAGTTCCTCACGCTCAACCTCCAGGCGGGCGGCGGTGATGAACCCGGTATTGGCGTCACGCTCGACCCGACTGGTGTCCTTGTAGTAGATGACCCGGAAGTGTGCAGGCTTGAAGCGGGTCCGCACGACACGCCACATCGGCCTCGTCAAGTCGTGAAGGGGGTAGAGGACGAGGTCGAGTCCGAAGGGGGCGTTGCCTGTGGTCGCATACCCCGCCTGGGCCATCGCCACCATCTTCCCGATGTT
>JBBSDR010000715.1:0-4696 GCA_038240465.1 Gemmatales bacterium | reverse complement strand
CTCTGCGTTATGGAGACGATCCTCAAGGATCCCGTGCGGAAGGCCATGTGGTGGGATCCCATCCGTCAGGATCCGAAACATCCGCCCCCAAGCGCACCCGAATGCATCCAGGCGACTTTCCCAGCAGACCCAGCCGGCAAGATCGAGTGGGAGGCTTGTGCTTCGGCCGCGCAACTTCTGCCCCTCACGCAGTTTGTGGTTGATACGAACGTGTTCCCCGGACACCATTGAGGAGAGCGCCATGTTCGATCCTACCATCGGCCGTTGGATCAGTGAAGACCCGTCCGGGATTCAGCCTGATGAGGATCTGTTCCGCTACTGCCACAACAATCCGACGAACCTCATCGATCCCAGCGGCCTTGCCGAACAGAAACCGAGCGATGTGAACCCTCACCTCACAATCGCGTTCAAACGCTTTCCGAACAAGAATGGGACGTTTACGATCAAGGATGCTGGCACCGGCGTTATGGGAGAACTGAAGATCGGGGAGGCAGAACTCACCCGCAAAGACCCGAAGAAACCAGACGCCGAACCAGAGGTCCACAAGGGCGGAACTTCTATTTGGTTTGAGGGGGTTAACGCTCACAAGGTTGATGTCGTCCAATTTTTTAGTGATGTTGCGTGTACCCTAACGGCGACGGACGGAAAAGATCTAGAGAAGGGCTTCAAGCGGACAAAGCGGCAAATCAGTTACCCCGTCGGAGGTGTCGGGGAAGTAACCACTTCGTTACAAGAACTGCTCCCGATGAGGAAGTGGTATCTCGACACAGGAGACAAATACACGACGCAAGGCAATGCATACATCCGGAGAGCCACGCCGAATACGGTCGCGATCTACGACAAGCTCCATGATGAAGCAGTTTTCCGGAAACTCCAGCAAGAGTTTCCAGCAGCAAAAAACCCCGATATTGTCGAGTTTGAAGTGACTAGTACATTTCTTACTTATATTGTCGCAGATGGGACCGCCTTGGGTTATGTAGTCTGGCGATACACCGCGAGGCTTAATTTGAAGCAATCTCGGGAACAAGATTCGATAGAAAGTCTAGCCATCGGGATTCCTGATAACAAGAACCTTCTGAATCAATTGATCGGCGTCTACAACGAGAAACAGAAAGGGCAGACTATCATGACGAAGTGATACTTCGAGGGCGTCTCACCAAGGGAATCGGACAGCGGGCGTTCTGCTAGGGAGGCATGGGATGATTCTCCTGCTGGTTGTATTCGCGAGCATATCAGGATCAGATCTTGGGACGTCTTACCTCCCTTACTCGAGAGGCGATCTTACTACGTCAAGAGTCAGGAAGTGGGATCTTGAGTCCACTGTTACCAAGCTGTCGCGTGGAACAGATGTCATTGTCATCGATCATTCCTTGACCTGGACCGGACTGCGGCCGTCGTGGCGTTTGAAGTTTTACTCCACATTTCGCTATTCTTTCTTTGATCGAAACGGAAAGCGATTATCCACAGAAGAGGACGCTGTCTTTCTTGATGATGGCTTCCTCTCAGGGAATCTCGCTGCATGGGAGCGGAGAGTTCAGATCAGCTGTCCGCCACAATCGGTTTTCTTGTCGATTGAATTCGTTGGAACGGGCCTCATCACACACCCGGTGCCGATTCCTCGGCCGTAAACGCACCTCTCTCCTCGTCTTGATTGGCCTGTTGAAACCAGTGCGGAAGTAGTCGCCCGATGCAGGTTCCTCCAGAATCTCTCTGTCGCGGAAGAGATGGCCAAGGCTGAGAACTTCCGAGCGAGGCTCTTGATGGAGCACGGACGAACGGCCGAGGCGGCCCTTGGGTATCTGCGAGCCTTCCTGCGCGTCGATGGAAACCAAGGTATTTTCAACTGCCTGTCTGACGCGACAAAACGATGGGGTAAGGAAATCCGATCCCAGATTGGTGAAGGCTTCCCCAGAATCTCGATCCGAAATCGTCGCTACTGGCACCGGCACCTCACCGGGGACGTCAACGACGAGTTGAACTACCTCTGCGTTATGGAGACGATCCTCAAGGATCCCGTGCGGAAGGCCATGTGGTGGGATCCCATCCGTCAGGATCCGAAACATCCGCCCCCAAGCGCACCCGAATGCATCCAGGCGACTTTTCCAGCAGACCCAGCCGGCAAGATCGAGTGGGAGGTCTGCCGGGCGGGTGAGCAACTGCTCACGACGCTGACTGTCATTGACACCAAGATGTTCAACACCCCGTCCTGAGGAGCCAGTTATGTTTGATCCGTCCATTGGCCGCTGGATCAGCGAAGACCCGTCGGGGATTCAGCCCGATGAAAACCTGTTCCGCTACTGCGGCAACAACCCAACAAACGAGACTGACCCGACTGGTTTGCAACCGCCCGTCATCAAGCGACAAGAAAAGCTAGAAGCGAGCCTACTGGAGCAACTGAAGTTCGAGAAGCAAACCGAGGCCGAGGCGAAGGCATATGTGGTGAAAGGCTTCCCCAGCCTGAATGGTCAATACAGAATCATCGGCGCCAACGATTTCACGGTAAAAGGCGGGGCAGAAGAACAGGGGACAAACTGCATGGGTTTCATTGCTGGGTTGAGGTACAGCGAGGCGAAAAAAGAAGGGCTGTCCCGACTCGTGGAACTGGATTGGGCTCTAGATAAGGCGAGCGGCAGGTTCAAACATACCCGGTGGGACAGGCGTCTCGCCTGTCCGGACAGGCTAGACGCCTGTCGCACCGGGTAGTTCAACACTTGCCGGTCGCCTAAGAACATGAAGCCGCAAGACCCGTGGCTCGGAGTGGCCGAATACTGCATGAAGTTTGGCTTCAATACCATGAAAACCGTCAACCTGCTGGGTAAGACCCCGAAGCAGATCGAGACAGCCCTCGCGTATCAGCCGGGTGTGCAGAAAGTTGCGCTTTATGCGGTGGTAGACACAAAAAAAGAGAAACTGATCTCCTTCCAGCACGGAGCCATTCAAGTGCCAGGCGGGAAATGGCACAGCAAAATGGGGTCGTCTTATCTCATCGAACATGAGACAGCACAAGACCTTGTAAAAAGCACGTCGGAGTATGTAATCGTGGGGGTTCTCATGAGGGACAACCCGGCTTTCAAAGAGAAGCCACCGAAAGAATAATCCGACGCGGATGATGCACGACTGCAAACACCCGTCTCACTGGCGGGAATGATTGTCGCTCGGAGTCCGTGCAAGTAGAAACCGTCCGCCAGGCGGATTCCCCGCTGGCGCTAGCCGCTCGTTTCCCTGTGGACTCACGCAATGCTCGCCCCACTCCCTCTGAGATAATGTTCTTGCCGCGGGAAGGATCATGGACTTCTCAACAACCTCTTTGCTAGTCACTCTGCTCACAGTCGCGCCCTTGCACTCTTTTCAGCCAGGCAGCGCTGATGAAAAGAAACCTGAGGCGTCGTACAAAGGGCAACCGGCCTCGTATTGGCGTTCGCAGATGAAATGGCCTGACACTTATTCGAACGCCGTCGCCGATCGTTATCCGCTACTTCTCAAGCCAGACCCTGAGGCGATTCCTGTCCTCCTCGAAATTCTCCGGGAGGACAATTTCAAAGTACAGTGGACTGCGCTGCGGTGTATCTCCGAACTTGGCAAGAAAGGACGCCCTGCGTTGACGGGACTCTGCGAGATCCTGGACGACCAAATTCAAGGAAAGAAGCGTACTAACCAAGAGGTGTTACAAGCGATTATCGGGATTCTTGGCCGGTTCGAGAAGGATGTGGCAGTTACCCTCCCTCGCTTTAGAAAGCTCCGCAAGGATCCCGAAGCATCGATCCGCTTGGCGGCCGCAGGAGTATTGTGGGAGATCACAAGGGAAAAAGAACCGTACCTGGAGATAGCCGCAACTATTGTGAAAGACCCTGGCGCGAACGACAGCACTCGCGACAGCGCCGTCCGCGCTCTCGCCAAGGTTGGTGGAGCAACTCCGGAAACAATTCGGCTGCTCATATTTGTTCTGGACAAGGATCCGGCGGATTATGTTCGACGGGAGGCCGCGGTCGCTCTGGGCCAATTTGGCAAGGCTGCCGTTGCTGCCATGCCCGCGCTCCTACGGAGATTGGACGATCCAGGGGTATATGTGAGACGGGAGGCGCTGGAGGCAATCCTGCGCATTGGCGCGCCCCCGCCACAGGTGCTCCCTCATGTGCTGCGTGAACTGAAAGCCGATAATGTATGGCCAGACTATCTTGACGTCTTGAAGCGCTGGAAGCCAATTCCGCCTCAAGTCGTTGCAGCGGTTGAGGCCCTGCTTCAGCGTCCCCGCTTGCATTCTTCTGTCAAAGAAGCGGCAACGGAATTCTTGCAGTTTGCTCGCTCCCAACAGCAGGCGCCAACGAAGCCGCGTTGAAACTCAACACCCATAAAGCGGACTTTCGGCACCCCGACAACCTCGACGCGCGACCAGTAGTGGTGGCCATTGTTGTGAAACCACCTGGACCCCCTCAGCGAGGTGCAGTTGGACGACGATTGCCGACTTGCCGATGCCCGGACCGCCGACGAGCAGCAGCGATTTCTCCGGACGCTTCGTCCGCCACTCCTCGATCTGGGCGAACAGCCATTCCCGCCCAACGAACCCCTGGCGCTTTGATTCCAGGTAACCGTTCACCGGCGATCTGGCCAAAAAACGTAGCCGGACTACAAAGATGGCCATGGTAAACATGAGGCATAGCACCTGTAGTCGTTGTGCGGATTGGGAACAACGCTGCTG
>JBBSDR010000714.1:0-4702 GCA_038240465.1 Gemmatales bacterium | reverse complement strand
TCTCCTCGACAGGGTGGAAGTCCCCGAGTTGCTTCAGGCGCCGGGCAGTCGCCTCCGCAACGTTGCGGATCCCATTGAGCATGCCCCCGAAGACGAAATGGTGCAGCGGGAGGACCGCGTACCAGTACAAAATGCCGAGCAACCCCCGGGGTCGAAACCGAGCCGTCATCGTAAGCTTGGTCCGTCGCCCGTCCTCTTCCGGTTCGAGGTCGAATTTCAACATGGCTGTGCCGGGGAGTTTCATTTCCGCCAGTAGCGACAGGGAGCGGTCGCGGTCGACGCCGGCGACGCGCCAGAAGTCGAGCGCCTCGCCGAATTCTACGCGCTCGGAGTTGCGCCTGCCGCGTCGCAGTCCCGGGCCTCCCACCAGCGTGTCCATCCAACCGCGGATCCGCCACAGGATGTCGCCCGCGTACCAGCCATTGCCCCCGCCGATTCGACACACGGCCGCGAAGACCGAGCCCGGGTCGGCCTGGATGGAGACCGACCGCCGGTCGGTGAGGACCGTGCCGCCGGCCCACTGCGGGTCGCCCGGGATCGGGCCCGCCTCCGACCAGCGCGTCTCCACGTCGTTCGCCTCGACTCGTTGTAATGCATGCCGGATCGCATCTCGAACGCGCAGGGGCTGAAGCGGCATGAGTCGCTGTGCGTCGCCGTTCGTCACCACAACGCGGTTGCGCAGCCCCTCGGCGAGGGGACGGGCGATACGGAACGATACCGGCGTCACCAGACTGATCCACAGGGAGCTTAGTCTCGGCGTGAGCAGCGGCACGGGGATGACCCACCGTTTCGGCAGATGCAACTCCTCGGCCATGATGCGCATAAGGTCGAGGTAGGGCAGCACGTCGGGGCCGCCGACCTCCAGGGTCTTGCCGCTCGTCTCGGGGACGCTCAGACAACGCACCAACCAGTGCAGGATGTCGGCGATTGCGATGGGCTGCGATTCAGTCTTGACCCATGCGGGTGTGACCATCACCGGCAGACGCTCGACAAGGTAGCGCAAGATCTCGAACGACGCCGACCCTGCCCCGATGATCATCGCTGCTCGAAACGTCGTGACAGGCGCTCCGGCCATGGCCAACACTTCTTCCACCTCACGGCGCGAACGAAGGTGCTGGCTGAGTCCTTCGCCCATTTCCCCAAGCCCGCCGAGATAGATGATGCGCCCCACTCCCGCGCGAGACGTGGCCTGGGCGAAGTTAGACGCGAGTTTCAGATCCCGCTCGGCGTACTTCCCCCCGGTAGCCTCCATCGAGTGGACCAGGTAGTACGCCGCGCGGCATCCTTTGAGCTGGCCGGCGAGTTCGTCCACCTCAGACATGTCCCCGGCAACGACGCCCACGCGGGGATGAGAGCGCCACGGTCGTTCCTCCAGTTTGCGCGGCTCACGGGCAAGGCAACGGACGGAGTAACCTGCCGCGAGGAGCACCGGAACCAGCCGTCCGCCGACATAGCCGCTGGCGCCCGTGACAAAGATCGGATTCATGCCTGGCTGTTGCGGAGTCATCGAACTGTGTCCGATCTCAAGTTGGTGGGAGGACCATGCGAATCAGGAAATTCGGGCTGGGAAAGAGTTCCACTTTCCCGAACCAGCCCAGCCGAGCCAGGAGCCGAATGTCCGCACGTAGAGGGAACGTGCGGAGAGGTTGGACGGCGGCCCGCCAGCAGCGCCGCAGACGGAGCAGATTCCTGATGTTGCCCACGTCAAGGGTGAGATCGCAGTCCTCCGCGATGAGGCTCACGGGCCGACCGTCCACGTGGCCGTCGAGACGGCCGGCCACGGTCAGTTTGGGCCTTTGCCCTGATTCCTGGTGCGGATTTTCAGCGTCCCGCTCAGGACCCATTCGGCGTGTTCGGCCTCAGGGCCGGTCTCGCTGGGGACCTTGATGTGCATGTCCTCAAATTCGTAGGCGATCTCAGCGTTGCTGCCCGTCAATCGTTCGTAAAGTCCGATCGCGAGTTCAGGCCAGTTGGTGGTGTGTTCGGCAGCCATGACAGCCTCCCAAAGAGATAGTAGATGTAACAGCGACGCGATGCTCATGTGGCACCCTTCGGTGAAGGGGCCTGTCCAGGATGGCAGGCTCGGCGAGGCGGAGAAGCATGTTGTGACGCTGAAATCGCCGCGCCTGCTAATGTCGACCCAAGTACTGATCCTCAGATGACGACAACGCGGACGCATCAGGCGGACCGCGTTTGGCCGACGACGCGCCCGACCCAAGGCGAGCCCCATGAATCAGCTGGGAAGGAGCACGGTATCGATCACGTGGATCACACCGTTGCTCGCCTCGATGTCGGCCTGCGTGACCCTGGCGTTGTTGATCTTCACGCCATGGCTGGCATCGACGCGAATATCTCCGCCCTGCGCGGTCTTGGCCGTCTTCAGGCCAGCGACGTCCCTGGCAAGTACCTTGCCGGGCACGACATGGTAGGTCAGGATACTCTTCAACTTCGGCAAGTCTTTCAGCAGACCTTCGACGGTGCTGGCGGGCAACTTCGCGAAGGCGGCATCGGTCGGGGCGAACACGGTGAAGGGACCAGGCCCCTCGAGCGTCTCCGCCAGGCCGGCCACTTTGACCGCCGCGACGAGCCATTTGAACTGATCATTGCCAGCAGCAATTTCAACGATGTTCTTCACTTCATCATCTCCTGAATTCGAGAATGTGTCGGAGGACTGGCAGGCGCCTGCCATCATCCCCCGGCACGCTGGAACCTCTACTACTTGCCGGTGGGGGGCATCAGGACGGCGTCGATCACATGGATAACGCCGTTCTTGCAGACGATGTCGGTCTTGACCACGTTTACGCCATTGATCGTCACCCTGCCGTCGTTGGTGACGATCTTCATCGACTTGCCATTGACCGTCTTGGCCGAGTCGAGTTTGACCACGTCCGCAGCCATCACCTTGCCGGGCACGACGTGGTAGGTTAGCACCGCGGTCAGGGCCTTCTTGTCCTTCAGCAGCGCTTCGAGCTTCTCCTTCGGGATCTTGGCGAACGCCTCGTCGGTGGGCGCGAAGACCGTGAACGGGCCTTCGCCCTTCAGGGTGTCCACCAGCCCGGCCGCCTTGACGGCTGCGACGAGCGTCTTGAACTGATTGGCTCCCACGGCTGTGTCGACGATGTCTTTCTCAGCCTTGTCCTCAGCCTTCGCCGGCAGGGCGGCGACGCTGCTCAGGATGGCGAAAAGCCCAAACATGGCGGCGGTCACGAAAATGCGCTTCATCAATACACCTCCTCTGAAAATGTGGCGTTGCGTTTCGGGTGCGTCCAGGGAAGAAACCGTTTCTGCCCGTGTTATCCTTCTTGCCTCGTTACCTGCTCCGTGCCCCTGCAGGCGAGGGTTGTTGCCCGCCGACTACCGCATGGCCGGAGAGGTCCGGGGGGTCGCGGGTGTGGTCGCGGAGGCACCTTGCATCACAACCAGCACCAGCCCGGCGATCCCGACCAGGGTGTAGACGGCCCGACTGATAACGGTGGCCGATCCACCGAAGAGCGTGGCGACCAGGTCAAACTGCGCCAGTCCGACCAGGCCCCAGTTCACGGCGCCGACGATCACAAGCACGAACGCGACCAACCCCAAAATTCTCGACATGGTTGCTCCTACTGAAGAGTGTGTCAGTGCGAAACAGTTAAATCGTTCATAACGTCCATATTAGTACCAGTCCGTTCCTGGAAGTCAAGGCGATTCTCTGAAATAACACGGTTACGCCTTGAAAAATCCAGTCATAACGGCCACAATTAGCAAGTCAAGCGTCGCCCCTGGCGGCGCGGCAGCGAGGACTATAAAGATGAACTGTAGCCATGCGAACTGACGATCCTTCTCCGTACCTGAGCACCCTTCAAGCTGCGGAAGTCCTCCGCGTCAGCGTGAGTACCGTCAAGCGCTGGGTGGACGAAGGCGTACTGCCGGCCCATCGAACCGCGGGCGGTCATCGCAAACTCCTGCGCGCAGAGGTGCTCGTCCTGGCGCGGCAGGGAGAGATGCCGCGCGGCGACCTGGCAGCGCTGAGCGCCGCTTCGCTCTGGGATCAGGGCGCGGACTTCGAAACGGTCGCGGCTGCCTTGCTCGATGCTCTGCTCCGTGGGCAGGGGGGTGAAGTAACCGCAATCATTCGCGGCGCTTACGGCTCGGGCGTGGCCATCGAAGCGCTTGCCGATCAGGTCATCGCACCCGTGATGGCGAAAATCGGTCACGAGTGGGAAACCGCGCACATCGACGTTTGGCAGGAACACCGTGCAACCCAGCTGTGTGCGACGGCTCTTATTGACCTGAAGGATGAACTGGAAGCCCGTGCGGAACGGAACAGGCCGATTGCGGTCGGTGGGGCACCAGAAGGCGATCCCTACTTGCTGGCAACGGTCCTTGCCCAGCTTGTTTTGCTGGACGCAGGCTGGGAGGCCGTGCAACTCGGACCCAACACTCCGCTGACAAGCCTGACGAAGGCCCTTCAGGAACTTCACCCAAAGCTGCTCTGGGTGTCGGTGTCACACCTGAAGGACGCTGCGGAGTTCATTGGCGCATTCCGGGATCTCTACCGGGCCGCTGAACGACAGGGAGTGGCCGTTGCGATCGGCGGGCAGGCGTTAGCGGGGGACATCCGGTCGGCCATCCCGTACACGACGTACGGGGACGGTTTGAGCCATCTGGCGGCTCTGGCGCGGACGCTTCACCCCAGGCCCAAACGCCCACGCCGAGGCCGACC
>JBBSDR010000713.1:0-4702 GCA_038240465.1 Gemmatales bacterium | reverse complement strand
CTCCGCTCCGAGGACTTCGCGTCGCGGCTAACCCCAATACCGTTACCGGATGGGAACCACGACAGCCGGAGCACACGCCGGCCGCACATACACTGGCGCCGGGGAGTAGTAGACTCGACGGGGGGCAACATACACCGGTGCCGGGGCCACAATCACGGGAGCGGATTCGACGACCACAACCGGGCGGTGATAGTGGCGGTGGTAGTAGTGCGGGTAGACATACGGGACGCCGATGCCGATACCGACTTGCACTCCTGCCTGAGCTGAAGCAGCGGGCCAGGCGATCGTCAGGGCGAGGGCGACGAGGACGAGAGCTTTCTTACCGGTCATTGAGGGCCTCCATCTCTGTGGGTGAGGACAGCGTTCACTTCATCGGGAATACGCCGCGGCGCGGATGAGTTGCGCGCTCCAACGGACGATTCCTGTGAGGCCCCACCCCGTCGCAACTCGCACATCCGCTGCCCTCGTTTCACCTTGCCCTATCCTCACAGATTCAGCGGCTCGCCGCTTCAACGCCTCGCGATTCCTTCGATGCGAGGACAATCGGGTTGTCGTACACCCCCCGGATGTCAAGTGATCCACAGGTCGCTGCACGCTTGCTGGTAACTTTGCTCCAGGTCGAGCGGGACGACAAGCTTCTCGGCCAGCCACAACGGCAGCGTCGGCAGCGGTTGGCCGGGGGCCAGCGCGTGCGACCAGGCTTCCAGCAGCGCCCCTTTCCCTTTCTTGACCCAGCGGCACGAGGCAGCGTAGAGGTGGGGGAGTTCAGCACCCAAAGTCGGGTCGCTGTGTCCGATCAAGGCCAACAGGTCCGTGTAAAGGTTGAAGTGGCGAACGGTCACAAGATCGACGATGCTGACCGCGACGCCTTTCTGCAGCAGCGCCGCACACTTGGCGACAAAGACATTACGATGTTCCGGCCGGTCCTTGTTCGCCGGGCTGACGATCTCGATGGCCGCGACGAGATGACGCCCCCGCTGTGCGTCATAGATCCGCACCTCATATTCGTCGCCCGTCGCGGCGGGCGATGGTGGCTCGTTTGCCTCACCAGCGTGAATCCGCGGCGCGGCAACGTAGCCAGCCGGAAGCTGTCTGCGCAAGTGCTGCACGATGACCGCCGGCCACTGCCCGTGGAGTTCTTCCCACGAATGCTCATTGTCCAACGGCGGACGGAAGTGATCGCGTAACGGCATGGCTGGTCCCTCCTCGCCGGCATTGTATCCGGTTCGGGCCGTCGCGCCATTCCGGGCAGGCGCTGGGGTGAACTTCAACATCCGTATTTCTTGAGCGCGTCTCGATTCAGTTCGATCCCCAGGCCGGGGCGATCCGGAATGTTCAGATAACCCTCGGCGTCAGGATAAAATGGCTCGGTGATCAACTCGTCGAGATAAACGCACGGGGTCAGATACTCGACGTATGATGCCACCGGCAGCGACGCGACCAGTTGCAGGTCGGCAGCCAGGCCGACCGCCGTGTTCCAGCCGTGCGGCACCATCTGGACGTTGTGATCGTACGCCATCCAGCCGATACGCCACGCTTCCGTCAAGCCGCCGCACTTGGTCGCGTCCGGCTGGACGATATCGACAGCGCCGCGTTCGATGAACGGCCGAAAACTCTGTCGCCGGGTCAGCACCTCGCCCGTCGCGATCGGCAGCGGCGCATTCCGGCGCAGCTCGATGAAGCCTTCGAGGTCGTCCGGCGGCAGCGCTTCCTCGAACCAGACGATGTCGTAATCCCTCAGCATCTTCGCCGTCTCCAGCGCCCACTTGTAGCCGTGCGGCCAGAACTGCTCGCTGCCGCCCGCATCGACCATCAACTCGACGTCCGGACCGACCGTCTCGCGCGCCGTCTTGATCAGCAGTTCGTCGGTCTTGCGGTCGCGGCGGCCGAAGGGACGCCAGCCCATCTTGATCGCCTTGAAGCCGCGCGACACCGTCGCCTCCAGCCGCTTGCGCAGGACCGGCGCTTCCTCGAACAGGATCGAGCCATACGGCTTGATGCGCGTCCGATAGAAGCCGCCGAGCAGACGGCCGACCGGCTGGCCGCACTTCTTGCCGAACAGGTCCCACAGGGCGATGTCGAGTCCGCTGATGGCGTGTTCCACCGAGCCGCCGCGCCCCTGCCAGAACGTCGATTGCCGCAGTTTCTCCGTCACTCGCGCCGGCTCGTCGGCACGCTCGCCGATCAGGATCGGACGCAACAACTCGATCGCTCCCTGCGTCAGCGCCTTGCTGGTGAAGACGCTGCCGACGCCGATCAGTCCCTCGTCGGTGATGACTTCGAGGATGGTGTGCAGGTCGTCCTCGGGCTTGAAGTCTTCCGGCCAGCCGCCATCGACGGTGCCTCCCGTCAGCCCGGTCAAACGAATCTCGACAATCTTCATGGTGTTACTCTCATGGATGGGCGCGAGAGGCACGATAGCATACAATCCCCGGAGAAGAAACTGTCTCCTTCCCCGGCCATTACTCATGTCCGACATCACGCGCGAGCAACTGCACGCCTTTCTCGACGATGCGTTGACCGAGACGGAGTCGGCACGCATCGAGCGAGCGTTGCGCGACTCTGAGGAATTGCAGCAACAGTTGCGCCAGGTCATGCAGGAGCGCGACCGCGGCGAACACTCCATCGGCGCCATCTGGCGGCGGCACCGGCTCAGTTGCCCCGGTCGCGAACAACTCGGCAGCTATTTGCTGGGCGTCCTCGATGAGGAGCATCTCGACTACATCCGCTTTCACCTCGAGACGGTCGAGTGTCTGTACTGTCAGGCGAACTTGATCGACATGCAGGAGCAGCAGCAGAACGCCGGCGGGTCGCAGCAACGGCGCAAGCGGATCTTTCAATCGAGCGCCGGCTTGCTCAATCGCGAGGGGTAGCATTTCGACCCGGGTCAGGGCAACAGTTCCTGAACGGCGAAGGATGCGATCCGGGTCCAGCGAGAATCAGCGGAATGGAACTGCCCGGACGATAGTCTTGCCGCCAGATTTATCCCGGCGGTCTTCGCAGGCAGACGGCGGGGATAAGGACCGACGGCGAAACAACTTCCTGCCGCTTGCGGCTTAGCGGGCTGTCCGCTAAGCCGCAAGCGGCAAAAAAGAGGGAAGTTATTCCGCCGTTGGTCCTAAACCCCGCCACTCGCCCAAAGCGTCGCGTCTCATCCTTTACGCCCCAAGGCGTGAAAACCACCAGCAGTTATCGTGCTGAGCAGGAGAATCAGCAAGGGGAATCGCACTTTCACGGCTTCCGGCGCAACTTCTCCGCGCGTTCCTTCTCCGCCTGAATCGCGGCCTGCAACTCCGTCAGCATCTGCTCGCGCGGCATCTCCGCATAGACTTTTCCATCCAGCGGCTGGCCCACCGACACCGCGAACGCTCCCTTGCCGGCCGGCATGAACAGCGGCGAAAACGTGGGTGCCTTCTTCGTTCGCGGATAGGCGTCGAACGCTCCCGCCACGCCCACCGGCACAATGGGAGCAAGACTCCGGCGGATGACCAGTTGAACGCCCGGCTTCAGCGCCTGCATCTGGCCGGTCCACGTCCGCTCGCCTTCAGGAAAGACCAGCACCGCCTTGCCCTCGCCGAGCAGGCCGATGATCGTCTTCAATCCCTCCTTGGCCACGCCATCCTGATCGACCGGCACGCAGTTGACGCGGCGCAGGAAGCCGCCAAACGCTCCCTTGAACAGCGTCTTGCGCGCCAGGTAGTGGAGTTGCCGGGCCGTCGTCAGGCCGATGGCGATCGGATCGAGAAAGCTCTCGTGATTGGCGACCAGCAGCGCCGGACCCGTGGCCGGGATGTGCTGGCCGCCCTCGAAGCGGAAACTGAAGCCAAGGGTCAGCCCGGCCATGACGTGAGCGCGGACGAACTCGTACAAAAAGCGATCGAACAGAGACGAAGACATCGGCATCGGCCCCTTAGCGGCTGCTGCGGACGCATACCTCCATCTGCTCGACCACCTGCTCGATTGTCAGGCCCGTGCTGTCGAGAAGAATCGCGTCGTCGGCGGGCTTCATCGGCGCCAGATCGCGAGCCGCATCCCGGCGATCCCGCTCGTCCTGAGCGTGGACAATCTCCTCCAGACTGACGGGTTCGCCGCGCGCCTGCATCTCACGCTGGCGGCGGCGGGCACGTTCGTCGGGATTGGCCACGAGGAAGAACTTACAGGAGGCATCGGGAAAGACAATCGTTCCCTGATCGCGACCCTCGGTTACCAGGTCGCGGCCCTGCGCGATCGCGCGCTGCAAATCGACGAGCCGGCGGCGAACGACGGGACTGCTGGCGATAGGGTCCGAGGCGGCGGTCACCTCGAGCGTGCGAATCAAACAGCTGACGTCCTCGCCATTGAGAAGGACATGACCCGGCGGCATCTCCAGAGAGATACCGGCGAGCAAGTGTGTCAGGGCGTCCTGATCGTGGGGATTGATGCCGGCGCGGAGAGCGGCCAGGGTGATGGCGCGATACATGGCACCGGTGTCGAGGACCTCGAAGCCAAGGCGCTGGGCAAGTGCGCGGGCGACCGTACTCTTGCCGGCGCCGGCGGGGCCATCAATGGTGACGATCATGCGCCGGCGCTCCAGGACACCCAAGGCGAGCGGGGCGGGGGGGGACCCCCCCCGCCCCAAAAACCCCGCGGGGGGAGCCCCCCCCCCCCCCCGGGCCTGCTGTGTGGGGGGGGTGGACGTCGAAATAAATCGGGGCGGGGGGTG
>JBBSDR010000712.1:0-4704 GCA_038240465.1 Gemmatales bacterium | reverse complement strand
TGGTGGAAGTCAACGGACAGACGCATGCGCTGCTGTCGCCGTTGACGCCGGTGCAGCAACGCCTCCTCGAACTCTGGGATCTGCCCGCCGATTTGTATGAGAAGGTCGCACGCGGATTCCCAAAACCACCCTCGAAGAGGAGCGAACCGTAAGATACAGACTTGTTACTTAACTTCGTTTCCCGACCGTATGTGAATCATACCACGCTGGCACATGCTGGCCGACGGTGAGAGATGGGAATCCTGCTGGGAGGTGATTGGCTTATGGCGGTGGTCAGCAAGGCCACTCCATCAGAACCGCCAGCGCTGCCAGCCTCGGTCCAGCGTCGTCTCGATCACATACGGCAGCACCCCCGTTGCTCCAGAAAAGCCGAGACGACAAGAGCCATCCGCCCGACGGGGTGGCCGGCGCCCGGATGTGGATGGCGCTGACGTACCAGAAGCTGAATCAGCCCAAGGAGGCCCGGTCCGAGCTCGATCAGGCCGAGAAATGGCTCGCGGGTTTCCCCGAGGGAATGCCGCCCGAGGCCGAGAGGAAGCGGCTGGGGCTCCACCTGCACAACTGGCTGGAGGCTCACGTCCTACGGCTCGAGGGGGCGGCGCTCCTTCGGCCTGACCCCGAGAAAGGCAAATGAGGAACATCCCCGACCCGCAGTAAAGAGGCCCGAGGCACCTGGCGTTGCGCGCTTCGGTGTGTCGGTCCGACGCGCGCGGGCCATTTTGGCTTGCGCGCGCATGACGATCACACCGAAGCATGCTGCGCTCATTGCTGACCCCCAGCGCCGGCCACGGGCCAATGTCCTCTCCCACAACCTGGACGACGGCAAGAGCATCCGGCGCTTCCGCAAGGGCTACAAGGACTTGTGAACACCCGATACTTTGTGGCGAAAGTGATACAATATGATCGCAACGGCTCGTCGTCGGTGTCGCCCTCGGTCTACGCGGACTGCGGGATCCCGTACCACCTCGACCTGCCGGATACAGCACCGGACCCGGGGGAGGGCAACCCGGTGCTGCCCGCACCCATCACGCGCATCGTCTCGGAGGTGGACCGTGCCAGGGGCCTTTGCTTTTCGAGATATAAGGGAGCGGAGAACCGACCTCACAGACTATGTGATTCACTTCACGAGCGAGGCCTCCAGCCCCACGGTGTTGGCGGAAGGGGTCTTGAGACAGATCCTGCGGGACGGGCACATCAAGCCCTCGTTCTCGCCGATGAGCAACCGGCACAGCAAGGCGGTGAAGCACAACACGGTGAAGGGACCCGACCCCGTCATCTGCTTTACGGAAATGCCGCTCTGGGCAGTCCTCCAGACGCGGGACGTTTTCCCGGGTACGATGGGGTTTGGCATCGCGTACCACAAGCGGTGCCTGTACGAGGCCAGCGGCCGCCCGATCATCTACGCTGACCAGACCTTCGTTGGTACCGAGATCAAGCCTGGAGAGCCAGGGTACGTGCCCGACCGGGTGATTTACGCTGGCGGAATCCTACCGCCGTCCCACCAGTTCCTCTGGGCCATGTTCGAGCCGCACGACCCAGACTCGCAGACGCCGAACGTCGATTTTATGTGGGAGAGGGAATGGCGCATCAAAGTCGCCGAGCCAGGTCTCCCTGTGGTGCTCATCCAAGACACGAAGAGAACCCCGCGCGGCATGATCATCGTGGAAACGGACTTTCACAGAGATCGCTTCCTCGAGCACCTCGACGAACTGGACCGGCAGGACCAAGACGTGTATGACTGGGCGAAGTGGATTCGGGTCGGCTCCCTGGAAACTGCGAAGCGCGGTATTGACGCACAGAAGTACGAGTATGCCCGGCTAGAAACCTGGCCTGATAAGCGCGGCTGATGAGACAGTGAGAGTCGGCAAATGCCTATACCCGCACAGTTGAAAGCGCCCCACCACTGCAAGTGAATCCGGCAGGCCCAGCAGCCCGAGTGGCGGCCGACCCCGGACCATCGCGACTGGTACGCCAAGGAGGTGGTCAAGGGGGAGGCAGAGCATGTCGGGTAAGGAACTGGCGGACACGACAAACGTGAGGTACGACCGATGAGTCCGGATGATCTTCGCAGGGTACTCGCGCTCGTGAAAGAGCGTCGCTGGCCGCTGGACTTCGCAACCCGGTATTATGGGCTGGACTTCAACCCAGAGGCCCGCGGACGCCGTGACTACGAACTCTGGATGCGCCAGAGGAAACACCCTGAGCCGCTCAAGGGGGACACCATCGACCGCTGGTGGCTGGAGACTTTCCTCCAGAACAGGAACCTAATGCCCTTGAAGTGGATGGCACTCCAGCTCGGGATGACGGTGGAATCCCTCCGCAACCTTCGGAGGAAAATGGACGAAGTTGGCCCGCTGCTCGCCTACCATGTGTCTCCCGACCTCATCGGCAAGTCCTTCGAGGACGATCTTCTCGCCGAGCTGCCGCAGTACCGATTCCGGACGTTTAGCGACCACGACGACTTCTGCCGCCACTTGCACGACTGGACTTCCGAACGATACACTCTCCCCATCGAACAAGAAGTCTGCATGACGAGCCGTCACGTCGGCCGCGGCACGGACTACGCGAAATACATCGACATCATCACCCACGAACCGCTGAGTCCCCGGTATCAGATGTGGCTCGATTTCGGAAAGTGGATGACGCTGCCGCCAGATCGTTGCTCCGTTCTCCTCTTCGCCGCTCACCGCGGGGACATCACTCCCTATGTCGCGGGGAGAGAACCGCCGGACGTCCCTCCGGAAGTTGAGAAAGTCAAGGCGGAGGCACCCCGATGAGTGTTGCCTTCTCGTCCGCACTGGATAACGTGTTGCAGGCTCTGAACCCAGGACAGCGCCCGGACGGGGAGGCTTATTTCCCCTCTCAGTGCCGCGGGGTCAACCTTCGTGTCAATACCGGAGAGCCGCCTGCTCAGTGGTTCAAACGGCTTGTCGATGGACCCCTGAAGGGTGACATCCAGGCCTGCACGCTCGAACCCAACTTGGCTCTGTTTCTGCAGTTCGGATGGGAGCGTGGCCCACGGTTCAAGTACATCAATTGCCAAGCTCTTGCGGTACAGCGTGGGACGCTGGAAGACGTGTACTCAGGGGACCCCAACGCTCAGGAACGCTACCTGCGCCTCGAGTACGATGCCGACCCATTGATGCTGGGAGAATTGTTCTCTCATCCGGTCGTCCACATTCACGGTCAGCCGGAGGAGGCTCCACGGTTTGCCCTTGAATCAAGCGGCGAATCGAATCCCGTCCTGCTGGACTTCATGGATTTTCTCTACCGGAATTTCTGTCACGGCACCTGGAGCAAATGGGCGAGCGCCGTTTGGCGGCGTGCCGCCCCTAACCCTGGTGCGGCCCCCTACTTTAATGTTATCAGCGATTACTTCCTGGAAGACGACACCCCTGGGAAAAGAGCGAAGTTGCCAGGCATCCGCGAGCTGTGTTGGGAATGGTTCCCGCGCATGAAGCGAGCCTTTCGCGAGGCCAAACAGAACATGCCGATGAGCCTCCCAGTCGATCCAGATCATCGCGACCTCTTCACCTATCATCATTAGTAGCAACAGGGAGTGTGCAGAGGGCGAGATCTGTAGGAAAGGTGAAGAAATCCCCGATCGTTGCGCGCGTCGGTCCGCCCCACCTCTGCGCGTATCGCAATGCCGCCAATCTGCTTCGGTCACATCGGCCGACGCGCCCAATCGCGTGCTCGATGCTTCGGCGTGTCGGCCCGACGCGCGCAAGATCGGGACGCATACCGTTGAAAAGTCCAGGTGAAGAAATGGCCGGCAGCACCCCCGCAGCCGGATCACATCACCCAATTCCCGGGCGCAGGGCTAATCTGCCAGTAGCGACAACTCAACAGAGGCACCGCTCCAGGCACTGCAAGAACATGTCGCGCGGCAGCCCGATGCCGATGAACACCAGTTTGCTGACGCGCCGCTCGACGTCGGGCCAGGGAGGCCCGAGGTCGCTGTTAATTAGCTGCTGCACACCCTGGAAGATCACCTTCCGGTCGATCCCCCGCATGTGGAGCACGCCCTTGTAGCGCAACAGGCGAGGCCCGTATCCGTTCACGACGGCCGCCAGGAACGACCCCAGTCGGTCCGGGTCGAACGCCCGGTCGGAGCGGAAGACGAAGCTCGCAGGATGCTGTCGTGGAGACGCTCTTCCGGGCTAACTTCGAGGACGGCCTCGACCTCAATGACCGCCCAACTCTCCTGGCTCTCGCGGTGCGAAGCGGCATCTCGGCCCCGGACGCCGAACGAATGATGGCCGGCGACGAAGGACGGGCCGAAGTGCTGACCGAGGGAACTCGGCACAAGTCGCTCGGCGTCAGCGGCGTACCGTCGTACTTTTTGAACGGCGAGATCGCCTTTTCGGGTGCGGTCGAGGCCCCGATGCTGGCCGACGCCATCAGGCAGGCGTTGAAATAACGCAGGTGCAACTGGACAGGAACGGCGTCATCAGCACCGAACCGGGGTAGAGCGGACTGGAAAGGAATTCTCGCAAATTGTTAGCATTTTGCTAGCAGGGCGGGGCCGGAAAAGCAAAAAGGACTCACGGCTCGTTGCCGTAAGTCCTTTCGCTGTAAGGTGCCGGAGACAGGACTTGAACCTGCACTGCCAGTAAAGGCAACCAGGCCCTCAACCTGGCGCGTCTGCCAATTCCGCCACTCCGGCCTTTCTGCAATTACCATATGAGGACGTCTACCGGG
>JBBSDR010000711.1:0-4711 GCA_038240465.1 Gemmatales bacterium | reverse complement strand
TTAGGTTCATTTAACTGTGAGTCAAAAGGAAATGGTCGATATGATCATCCTGGGGACAAAGCCGGCACTTGATAACCTCGACCATGAACACCCTTTTGATCTTTTTGATGCGAACACTTTCGTCATTCCTGAAGAAAGACATCCCCAAGTCCTTCCTCACACTACTCAGGAAGGCAGTTGACCGTCTGGGAAGAGTCCGACTGAAGAAGGTACGGTCAAGAGGGACTATCGGGGCCTCGTCGAAGTTGAGGATCGCCGGCTGACTGCGGAAGTTGAGCGTCAGTCCTTGCCGACCCTCCGCATCCATTCGCGTTCGCAGTGCGTGAAAGAGCGATACGTCCGCTCTCCGAAATCGATAGACCGACTGGGAATGGTCTCCGACGGCAAACAGCTTGCCGGTCGTCATTTCCTCACCGCACAGCAACTCCACCAGTTCCATCTGCACCGGATCGGTGTCTTGCAATTCGTCGATGAGCAGATAGCGATAGCGCTCCTGCAAGCGCGCCCGCACTTCGGGCCGATCGCGCACCAGGTCGCGCGCCAGGACGAGCAAGTCCTGGAAATCGACGACGCCATGAAACTGTTTGCGTTCGCGAAAGGCCCGCCAGGCCTCGATCGCGACGCGCAGCAATCGCTTGCCAGCCTCGATGGCCGGCAGCAGCGATTGCGGATCGAGCGTGAAGCGATCGAGCTTCAGCCCGCGCAGGTCCTCGCGAAAGTCCTTGAAGGCGTCCTTGATCCGCTCGTACACATCAGCATCGGGCCACGCCTTCGCTCCCTGTTTGGCCACTTTCGCCGCCTCAGCCAGCCGTTCGACACTCGCGGCGAGGTCTGTCGAAGAGGGCAGGGCGGGCAGTTCGTCGAGAAGGATGCCGACGTTCTCGCTGAGCGGTCCCGGCAGCGGCGGATGGCGCTGCAACAGGGGCAGCAGACCGGCGATCTTCGGTCGTGCGGCCAGGACGTAATCGAGATAGCGCGGACGCAGTTCGGCGACGGCGAAGTGTTGCCAGGCGTCGGCGAGTTCCTGTGCGGGCGTCTCGAGCCAGCGCGTCCAGGCAGCCGTATCGTGCGACTCGGCCAGGATGGGAATCGCCTCACTGACCGCGCGCCAGCCGAACAGCAGCACCAGTTGCCGCAGGTCCTCGCCGGCCGTGCTGTGAGCGGTCAGCAGTTTCTGCAGCGCCGCGCCAATGGCCTCGCTGCCGAGGTTGACCGAAAGCACGTCTTCCAGCACGTCGAAACGCGGATCGAGTCCCGCCTCGATGGCGTTTTGCCGCAGCAGAGTGCCGCAGAACGAATGAATCGTGCTGATCGGGGCGGTTTCGAGGTTGCGCAGGTGCCGCGCCCAGGTGTCGGCCTCTTCCTCTGGAGACGTGCGGAGATGATGGACGACCGCTTGACGAATGCGGCCGCGCATCTGCCGGGCGGCGCGTTCGGTGAAGGTGATGGCGACGATCTGGCCCACTTCGGCGCCTTCACGCAGATGGGCGAGATAGCGCTCGGTGAGGACGTGTGTCTTGCCGCAGCCCGCGCCGGACGAGAGCAGGACGGACACCTCGCGCGTGAAGACGGCGCGGTGCTGTTCGTCGGTCAGACCAGGAGTGAGGCGTGAATCATCCATGTCAGGGATTGCCGGAGGCGGCGTTGAGCCGGGCCACGAAGGCGGTATGTTCCGGACTGGCCAGCCCCTGCCGGAGCGGGGCCAGAACGACGGGCATCTGGCCGTGAATCAGGGCAATCGCGTCAAGCCAGAGACCGGGAAAGACTTCGCTCTTGAGCAAGCCGTCATCCGGCACCAGCGGCACGAACTGGCCGCCGCGCAGCACGAACCAGTCGATGGCCTTGTCGAAGACGCGCCAGACGATGTACTCTCGCACTCCATTACGGCGATAGGCGTTCAGCTTGGCATGCAGATCGTAACTGGCGCTGCTGGGGGCAATCTCGGCGACGAGTTCCGGCGCGCCCTCAACGTAATCATCGGCGTCGATCGACGCCTGACCGCCCCAGGCGGGATCGATCAGCAGCAGGACATCGGGTTGAGGCTCGTTGTCCATATCAAGGCGCGCCGTGCTGTTATCACCACCGAGAACGCCGGGAGTTTCCGCCTGATACGTTCCCAGCCAGGTGATGATCTGGAACTGGGGATTCCCATGCCGGTGAAAACGAACGGGTGAAGGCATGTGAACGACTCCTTCGATCAGCTCCGCTTTTTTCAGGTCCGGCATGGCGTCGTAGCGGCGCTCGAACTCTTCGCGCGTCAGCCGATCGCCGTTTTCGAGCAGCGGCTCGCTGGCCGGCGTTGTCATGGGATTCTCCTCTCTCTTGCCGCTTGCGGCTTAGCGGACTCCTCGCCAAGCCGCAACACGTTATCCCTGATTCGCCGGCAATACCGGCAGCGGCAGCGACCAGTCCTTGTCGATCGAACGTGCCTGGCTGATGCGACACACTTGACCGTAGTGACACGTTTGCGTGCATTGTTCCGAACGCGGCCTGAGCGGATAGACGCCGGCGCGAATGTGGCGAACCAGCGAGACGATCCATTCCGTGAGCGTCTGCCGCACCACGCGCCAGCGCTCGCTCTCGCTCAGCCACAATACACTATTCCGGGCCGGCAGCACCACCTTCGGTCCGGTCTCGGTCAGCAGCCAGTACGCCAGCCCCAGCGGCCGGGCCTTGCGGTCCGCCAGCAGCACTTCCTCGACGGCGAGAGCGTACAGCGTCAACTGCAAGCGCTGGAACTCGACCAGCGCCTTGCTGGTGTAGTGGTCGCCGCGGCCCGATTTGTAGTCGATGATCCAGAAGCCGACCTCGTCGCCCATCTCGGCCACATCCACGCGATCAATTCGGCCGCTGACACGAACCTCGATCCCCTCGCCGCGGATGACAAGCGGGCCATGATAGGGACCGATGCTGCCCTCTTCCGCCGGCAAGCCGAAATCGATCTCGAAGAAGTAGGGCTGAGGTTGAACCTGCTTGGGCAGCCAGGGCGCGACAAGTTGCTTCCACTGTTCGGGATAGCGGCGCGCCAGCTTCAGCATGCGCTGGCCTTCCAGTTCCCACAGTTTCTTCGACGCGGGACCGGGGGTGCGAGCGATGTCCTCGTTAATCGCCTCGCTCAACTGAAGGTGCATCTCCGCTTCGAGACCGTCGGCCGGTTGGTGGACCCCCGCCGCGCGCAGTTTCAGATGCAGCCGCGACAGGGCCCGGTGAAACGATTGGCCCCGGCGGGTCACCTCGATATCTTCCGTCGGCTCCTCCAGCGGATCCAGACGCAGGACATGGCCGAGATAGAAGCGGAACGGACAGGCGACATAGTCCTCAAGGGCCGTCGGACTGAAGACGCGCTCGGGACCGAACTGACGGCTCACCTCGGCGATGACGCGCGGATCGCGGAACATTCCCTCGAACGGGCTGAGTTCGTGTTTGCGGAAGCGCTGTAGGGCCAGGGCGCGAGCGTCATCCAGGTTATCCAGCATCGGCGAGCGGGGGGCCTTGTGTGCCTCCCCGCTCGCCAGGGCCAGCCGCACCCGTTGCTCCGCCGGTGACAGGGGGATGTCACGGTCGAAACCCTCGATCAGCATCGAGCGCCGTTCGACCGGCACCGCGCCCGGCTCGAACAGATCGAGGACGGCGCTGAGAAACGAGCTGGGCAATAGCGGCTGGCCCCGGTCATCGACCGCCGGATAGCTCAGCACCAGCTTCTTGCGGGCGCGCGTCACAAGGCGATAGAAGAGCGACATCTCTTCCGAGAGCAGGTCGCCCATGCAGACGAGATCGAGTCCCTCGGAGCGCAGTGCCTGTCGTTCGGATTCGTCGAGCAGCGTTGTGGGCGTCGCCAGTTGCGGGAAGCCACGTTCGCCCAGGCCGAGCAAGAAGAGATACTCGATGTCGAGATCGCAGGCCAGCGGCGCGGACAGGATGCGCACCCGGCCAGGACCACGATGGGTTCGCGCCACGCCGGCCGTCGCGGCGAGGGCATGCAGCTGCCTCTGGAACGTCTTGCGATCGATCGGCCTTGGACGCTGTGCCAGTCCTTCGCGCGCGACCCAGTGAGCAACCTCGACCCGGAACCGATTCCAGGCCGACGACGCACTGTCCAGGCCGAGGTCATCCGTAAAGGAACGCAGCCAGGCGACGTGATCCGCCAGCGGCGCGTTGTGGGGCATCTCATCCCACGAGCGGAAGAAGCGTTCGAGGAAGGGGCCGCACTGTTTGGCCAGTTCGTGCGTCTTGCGGCGGCGTGACTCCTGGGCCTGTTCGTCTTCGAGTCCCTTTTGCAGCTGCGTGGACCAGCGGCGAATCGATTCGAGATACGCCTCGCGGCCGCGCGGCTCGCCGAGCAGCCGTAACAGTGCCTCCGACAGCAACGGCAACTCAGGATCGACCCGCGCCTCCTGCCAGCGCGGCTGCACAAAACTGCTCCGCAGCAGGGCTGTCACGCCGGCAAAGGGCCAGTCGTCGTCCGGCAAACGCAATGTCCGCAGCAGTAGCGCCACTGCCGGATCGTGCAGCAGCGAATCGATGCCCTCAATGTCGATGGGGATGCCATACTCGTCGAAGACCTCGCGCAGCAGGTTGGCGTAAGGAGTGAGATCGCGCGCGCTCAGAACGATGTCCTCGGCAACGACCCCCTCGAGCAGCAGCATCTTGACCTTGCGCGCCACCATCCGCGCCACGCCGACCAGCACCGGCGCTTGCAAACACTGCAATC
>JBBSDR010000710.1:0-4711 GCA_038240465.1 Gemmatales bacterium | reverse complement strand
CTTCTCGCCATACTGTGCCTGCTTGCGTCCATAGCAGAACGGCTTCTTCTCATCCCACTGGCGCTTCGGAATGATGTAGCCAATCTCGTCGTTGGCCAGGCCGAACACCATGCGATACGGCCCCTTCATCTGCTTGTAGATGCCCGGCTCGACGGCAGCGTCGGGGAAGTCCGCTCCCGGATCAGCCGGAGTCTGCACCTTGTCGAGGATCAACTCGGGATAGATCTCACCCGGAATACAGGCAATGTCCAGTTCGCCCAACTGGAGATAGCCGATCTCCGTTCGCATGGCGAGCGGCTTCATCGTCTCGGCAGCGAGAGCAGCCTCCGCCTTGCTGTCGTCGCCCTTCCACAGATAGGCGTCGCGGTTCAGCACGCCGAGTTGTCGGGCCAGTTGATACAGCGGGTTCTGCATCGGCACGAACACCTCGCGACTGCGGACGTCGAAGGGAGTCAGCGTCAGCGGCTTCGCGCCCGCAAGCGCCTTGCTCGCCGTCTCCGCCAGTACGACGCCGTAGCGCTCCGTCTTGGCCCACGATCCCTCGGGCAACACCTTGCCGTCCCTGTCCTTGATCTGGACGTGCATGGTGGTCATCAGCCCGCCGACCGTACCCGTAAAATACACCGCGGGACAATCGTACTTCGCCTTCAACTCGCGCACCGTGACGCCGACATAATCGGCACTGATCTCGGTGCTTCGGCTGTCGAGCGTTTCGGGATGACAGTTCCACTGCACCAGGACGCCGGCCGGCTTGTCCTCTTTCAGCGAGCGGAATTGCAGGACCATCAGTTCATCGTGCTTGACGTAAGGCTCGCGGGCATCGTGGAGCAGTTCGGGCGCGTGAATGCTGCCGATGCGCGCCGAGACGGCCACACACCCCGCCTCGGCCTGCTTGATCGCCTTGACGATACTGTTCTCGATGCTCTTGAGATAGTCCGCATCGGCGCCGCTCTTGAAGGGACTCGGCCCCCACAATCCAAGCGTATCCGGCCCCTCGTGTGTGTGGGTGCTGGAGACGAGGAGGTAATCGAAACTGGGCAGTTGCTTGCGGACGTTGCGGACATGCGAATTGAAGAAGCCGACGAGATCGACGGCGACGAGGGCGATCTTCTTCTTGCCGTCCTTGAGAACGACAGCGCGAGCGTAGAGTGGATCGTGGACCTTCGTCGCCTTGCGGTTCTGGCCGAAGCCGGCCATGTAGACGGGTTTGTCACCGATCTTCGGCGAGATGTCTACCTCGCCAAAGCCGGCTTCGAGGCCATAGGCCGTACTTACCACGGAGAACACCGCGACCGCGGAGAAGACCAATCCGAATGAGAGGCGGCTGCTCATCTTTATCTCGTTTCTTGGGGACCGGATGACGTGAACTGGGGTATTGTGGGAATCGATGTTCTTCCCTGTCAATCGAAAAGGACGATCATGAACGAGAGCGGCAGAATCACCATCGTCGGCGCGGTCGTGCCGTTCCTCGGTCAGGGCATGAATGCAGCCTTCGAGGACTGCGCAACGCTCGCGCGCTGCCTTGCCGATCGCGCCCAGCGCGAGGCGGCTTTTCGCGCCTTCGAGAACTCGCGCAAGGAACACACCGACACTTTCGCCGATCTGGCCGTGTACAATTACGTCGAGATGCGCGACCGCACCGGCTCGCGGCTGTTTCTGCTGCGGAAAAAGTGGCAGGGGTTGCTGCCCAGGTTGTTCGGAAGCTGGTACGTCCCGCTGTACACGCTCGTCAGCTTCACGCGCACACCCTATGCCGACGCCCTGCGGCGGGCGCGCAAACAGGACCGTATCGTCCGGACCGTCCTTGTCGGAGTCAGCGTGCTTGTTCTGGGGCTGCTGTTTCTACTCCTGCGCTAGGCCGCAAGCGGCGAACTCGATCATGACGCTTACTTATTCCAGCTATCTCAAACTCGACGAACTGCTCGTCCTCCAGGGACCGCTGTCGCAGCCGGCCGAGCACGACGAGATGCTCTTCATCATCATTCACCAGGTCCACGAGTTGTGGTTCAAGCTGCTGCTGCACGAACTGGAGAAAGTCGCCAACGACCTGCGCGGCGGCGACCTCTACGGCAGCATTGCCACCTTCAAGCGCGGCCGAACGATCCTGAAAACGCTGGTCGGCCAGGTCGATATCCTCGAAACGCTGACGCCCCTGTCGTTTAATAGTTTCCGCGCCAGGCTCGAATCGTCCTCTGGCTTTCAGAGCGTGCAGTTCCGCGAGTTGGAGTTCCTTCTCGGCTATCGGCGGCCCGAGATGCTGGCATTTCAGCAGCACGATCCTGAAGCCGTCGAACGTCTGCAGCGCCGCCTCGATCAGCCCTCGGTCAACGATGCCTTTCATGCGTTCGTCCGCCTGCATGGTGTCACTGCGGACGAGAGCGAAGCGTATCTGGACGCGCTGTTGAACCTTTATCGAGAACGGCAGGATCTGCGCATTCTCTTTGAGTTGATGACCGATTTCGACGAGGGCTTGCAGGAATGGCGCTATCGCCACATCAAGCTTGTGGAGCGAACCATCGGCAGCAAGCAGGGAACAGGCGGCTCGCTCGGGGTCGAATTCTTGAAGAAGTCGCTGTTCCTGCCGGTGTTTCCCGACCTGTGGGCCATCCGCCATCGCTTCTAAAAGAAGAACGAATTTGACCGCGAATCGGCTTTGCTCCTTTTTACCGGAATCAAACGCTTTTGTAGCGAATCACACGGAATAGGGCGGCTGGTCAAGCCGTGACCAGCCGCCCTCATGTCTTGCCGAGTAGCAAGTCCACGACCCAGCAGCCACGAACATGCGGCCCCAGCCCGCGAAGATGATCGAGGATCGCAGCATCGGTGCAGCCGACGTCTTCGAGCGCGTCGGCGAGGATCGCGAGGCGATCGGGTTGAAACGTGCCAGCGGGCAGGATGCGCTCGTCGTAAGTGGCTTGAGCAAGCAGCGTGACCGTCGGCGTCAGCCATGCGGCGTCGAGCGTTACGGGGCGGGAAGGGCTGCCGAATATCTCACGGGCGAGGGCGCTCGGTACATGGAAATCGAAGTCCAGCCCACTCGGAGAACACGGGCTTGGCACTTTGAGTGTGGCAAAACCGATCGCGGTCACAGATTCGGCCTGGAACGCCGCGAAATACGCATTTTCATGGAGAGCTGCATCAGTCACCACCTCCGCAGCACTTTGGAGATTGAGGAACTCCCAACTCCCGACTGGCATGTGGTCGGGGTGCAAGGTTTTGATGTCGTCGGGTGTCGTGTATCCGTCGGCGAAGGATTCAGCCAGTCCGATCGCGGGAGGAATCTCGCCTGGGGGCGGCCGAACGAACTCGGAGCGGCGAGGCCACTCCTGAAAGTATGCCTCCCAGAGCCGCCGCGCGCAACCGCAGGCGAATAGCCGGAACTTCCGGTCGCTCACCCGACCTTCGAGGAATCGAATCGTCGGACACTCCAGCCATTCAGCCTCAGTAATCCGCTAGGCCCTCCGCCACGTCACCAGCGTACAGCGTAAGCGACCCCGACCAGCGTGTCCAGAGCCTGCCATGGCAGCTTGATGCCGAAGGCCCAGCCTCGACTAATCTGCCAAATTGGCAGTCAATGTACCGAACGGCAGTATTGACAACTCGATTATTTTTGTTACTCTTGCAGAGAGAAGCATCCTCTGCAAGAGGAACAAACTGGGGCAAGTTGCTCACTTTATTCCGCACGCATATAATTAAGCTAGACACGCCGAACCAGAGTGAGATCGCTTCTGTCCACACAAGGGATTCGTTACTTGTTTTTGGGGCCGCAAGCGACTAGGACTGTCCCATTATGAAGCCGGTTCTTCAAGCACTTGTTCTGGCAGAACGTGTCTACGAGGACAAGTCAGGGAAGAAAATCATTGCTGGGACATTCAATCAGATTGCGATTTGTTTAGTCGCGCCAGTGCAACTAGCCCTCCCAGATGACACTCAAAGACTGTTGATCCCCGGTGGAACAGATCCTGGGTGTCCGGTAGCTTACATCAGCTTGACCGATGTTGTTGATGGGACTGAGTTAACTTTGCAGTTCTTCAATGTCTCGAAGAACATCGCTGTATTCCAAGTTGACATCAAGATTGAAGGGGCTGATCGTCTGGCAACCATCGAAATCATTGCCCCACTCCCTCCGATTCGACAGTTCATGAAGGAAGTGGGCGTATTCTCATTTGATGTCGTCTGGAAAGGAGAAATCCTCGGTTCGCATCGAGTCCGTGTTGTAGAGATCCCAAGTCCTAGCCAGGGAGGTCAAGATGTCGGTAGCTGAATCATGGGTGAACAAAGCGATTACCCATTTCGTTCTTGGCGACGATTGGCGTCAGACGAAGGCGTACAAGATCCACCTACTGATTACCAAAGACGAGGACGGGACGTATTCTGCCATCGCGATGAATCTTCCTGGGGCTGGAAGCTGCGGTGATACAGAGGAAGAAGCGGTGGAAAACGCCAAAGAGGCTGTTCGTGGTGTTTTGGAGACACATTTGGCTGATGGCGAAGAAATCCCGTGGAAAGATACCTCAAAGGCAGAAATTCCTTTCGGTGCCGAACAAAAGTGGATCATTGTCCATGTCTAAGGAGCCGAGCAAAAATTAATTGAACAATTAAGGTTTGGGACTGATGGTGTAGTTCCATTCGCCGTGGAACGCATCTTTTTCCATCCGCACTGCCGCCAATTGCTCGTCGGATATATACCTCGATTCCCGTTTTGTAAGTG
>JBBSDR010000709.1:0-4715 GCA_038240465.1 Gemmatales bacterium | reverse complement strand
TGGTGGCGCTCAAGGTCATCCACGAAAAGCGACTCGACGAAGCGGGGATCGTCGAACGCTTCCAGCAGGAGATCCGCTCGGCGGGCCGGCTTCCACCTCATCCGAACATCGTGGCGGCTTTCGATGCCCCGAAGTTGGGCAAACTCCAGGGCTTTGCAATGGAATACGTCGAGGGGAAGGATTTGGATAGGGTGGTCAAGGAAAAGGGGCCGCTGTCAGTCGCGGCCGCCTGCTTCTACATCCAGGAGGCAGCAAGGGGTCTACAGCACATGTTCGACCACGGCTTGGTCCATCGTGACATCAAACCGGCGAACCTGCTGCTGACTCGCGTTGGTAAACGACCCCGCGTCAAGGTGACCGACCTCGGACTGGCCAAGGCAACTCGTGAGAACCAGGTGGCGGGCGAGAAGTTGACCGGCACAGGAACGATGATGGGAACTCCGGAGTATAGCGCGCCGGAGCAGATGGAGAATGCGGCAGGGGCCGGCGTCCAGGCAGACATCTACAGCGCTGGCTGCACGCTGTTCTTCCTGCTGACCAGCCGGCCACCATTTCAAGGGAGCCTGTATGAGTTGATGCAGCAACATCATTCGATGGAGCCAACGCCCCTGAACAAGATTCGCTCCGACGTGCCAGCCGATCTGGTAGTGGTCGTTGCGAGGATGCTGGCCAAGGATCCGACCCAGCGTTTTCAACAGCCGATCGAGGTAGTGCAGGCGCTGGCTCCGTTTGTCGATTCACAGGTGATGACCGAGCCGGAGCCCCCAGGGTCGGGACGGACAGACCCGGAGGTCGGCGGGAGGCAGACGCTTTCGCCAGGGGGCTGCAAACCCATGATCGAGCGGCCCAAGAAAATGCGGCTCCTCAGGGTGGTCATCGCCCTCACGGCCCTGCTGTTCCTGAACGGAATTTTTGGCTTCGGAGCAGCGAGAGAGATACGCATCAAGACCGACGATGGCACTATCGTGGTCATAGCTCACGGCCTTGATGACAAGAATGAGCGGAACCTTGAGTTCTTCGTTCGTGACGAGAAGATGACAGTCACATGGAAGCGAGGAAAAGACCGCAAGACGGCCGAAATTCGCCAGCAACCTGGAAAGTACAAGGTAGAGGTGAAGCAAGCCGGGGTGAAAGTCGTCGGCGAAGAGGTGGAACTGTTCGCCGGTGAGCGCAGCATCCTGAAGGCGAGGATCGAGCCTCCTCCCGAATCCAACCTGGACGGCACGAAGGAGTCGGGACAGTTCAAAAAGGGTGATCGCGTCGTCGTGATCGGGATCGATAAGACGCCGGCTTATGCGGGTCCGGATACACCGATTGAGTTCGTCAAGTTCGCTTTCGTCAATGCGGGTGCGACGGGAGTAGTGATGGAACGTCCTCCGCGCAATGCTCGGTGCCAGTTGCTCCTAGACGGCGGCGGCGAGCCATGGGTGGACGTCGCCAATCTGAACAAAGTCTCAAAGTAACGATTCCTTCCAGGTCCGGTTTCCTCATCAACACTCGGAGGCCAGCGAAATGTTCCGCATCGTGCCAGGGATCATCGGCATCGTGGCAGGGGTATTCCTCACGCCCGCTTTCGGAATCGCGCAAAGCAAAGCGCTCAAACCGGGAGACAGCACCAGCAGCAAACTGCTACTGGGGAACGAGAAACGCTTCGGACTTACCAACGTTTTAGGAGACCACAAAGGCTACGAGACAGAACTCGCCATCACGCTCAAGGAGCGCCAATCCCTCACCGTCACGGTCACCGTCACGGGGGACAGCAATCGGAAGCTCGCCTTGACGCTTCTGAGTCCGACAGGCAAGGAACTCGTGTCCTCGGGACGACAAATCAAAACGGCGAAGATCTCGATCAAGGAGGCGAGTGCTGAGGATGACTATCGCCTCGTGATCCTCTCAGACGACATCGGCGGGTTCACTGTCCAGACAAGTGGATCATCAGACCAGGAACTCAACGAGGAAGCGATCAAGAGGAAGATCAAGCACCACGAGGAAGAAATCGAGAAACTCAAGCAGCACTTGAAGGAGATCCAAGACAAGGCCAAGAAGGAGTGATGTACCGGAGCCGCCCACTCGTTGGCTCTTCGATGAGGAGAGGGGTTCTGCTCCTCTCCTCAGCAGGGAAAAAGGGACAGACCCGGGACAGGCCCCGAACGTCAGGTGGCTCGGTCTGCTCAGATGGTCTGCCAGTTTTCGACCGTCAGCCCTGGCACGGCGGTCCGTTCGCTGTCGGCGCTGTGGCGGGTCAAGGCCGGGCTGCCGGCGTCCTCGCCACTGCGGGGGATCCATTACCGGTCGACCCGTTCTCTGGTTCCGATGGCACGTCGCTCAGGACGTCCCCCGCAAAACGACCCTCGTAGCGCGCCACCTCTGTGACCAACTCCACCAATCGCTGAATCTGATAAGGGTGTTCAAGACTCATCGGCAGCAAAACGTTCGGCTTCTCGCCCCTTGGCTGGGGCGTGTCGAACATCACCAGGTCGGGCATGGTTGCAGGGCCGAGGTCTTCCCAGCCATGGGACAGGAGGTACGCGCGCATGGATTCCGGCATCACCCGCGGAATGCGCGGGTCGATCCAGGGATTGGAAAAGGTCATGGGGATCTCCTCTCCGCAATCCGCTGCGGCATCTCCGTGATTGCCTGCACTGAGAAGATGTTGGCCAGCGGGATTGCGATCCGAATCGGCGAGGAAAAGGTTCCAGGCGAGGAAAAGGTTCCAGGAACCTTTTCCTCGCCCTGGAACCTTTTCCTCGCGTTTGGTGAAGCTATGAAGGTTCGCGGCGTTATCAATCGCCTGAAGGCCGATGGTTGGTATCGCATCCGGTCGAAAGGTGGCCATCGTCAATTCAAGCATGCCACCAAGAAGGGGCGAGTGACCGTGGCGGGACAGTTAAATGTGGATGTGCCGACCAAGACCTTGAAAAGCATTTGGAAACAGGCGCAATTGCCGGAGGAAGAGTGATGCGTTACGCGGTTGTCATCGAAAAAGGCCCGAATAGCTACGGCGCCTATGTCCCTGATCTGCCGGGCTGCGTGGCCGTCGCGAAATCTGCTGAAGAGGCCAAAAAGCTGATCGCCGAGGCCGTCTTCTTGCACCTGGAGGGGTTGCGCGAAGACGGTTTGCCCATCCCCGAGCCTGCGACGGAATGCGAGTATGTAGAAGTTTGAGTCCGCCGAAGGTTGCGGACTCAGTCACGCGGGAGTTTGCCGCCCCTTCTTCCGCCGCAAGCCTTTTCAGTCACGCAGCCCCCGGCGCGGAAAAGGGGACGGCGCGGGAAAGGGGACGGCGCGGGAAAGGAGACGGACCCGAATGGCACTTCCGCCTGAAGGTTCGGTAAAAGTGCCACGAACCGTTTCCTCGGCCGTGCGGTGCAAGGGGCTGCCTGCGCCGCGGGCAGTCGCGCAATCAGGGACGAGGCCGGACGATCGCTACCGTGCAGGCGTTCGCCGACCAGGCCTGCAGGAAGTCTGCGTGCGAAACCCGCTGGGGAGCGGCATCGAAGTACGGGTCGTTGAGGTGGACATGCGAGTCATCCACGCCCACCACCACGGCGACGTGGTTGCAGGTCTCCTGCCAGTAGGGCAGCGAGTCCGTGGCAACCAGAGCGATTGGTGGCTGGCCGGAAGTCAGAAACGCGACAAGCCCGGCGAGGTCTGTGGTTATGAACTTGACCTCGAAGCCGAGCTTCGCCAGTCCGAACAGGTCACGAGCGCGTGTCCCGCCGCTGGCCGTGTTCATCGCCGCCCGCAACTCGGCCTCGGTGTGCTGCCGGCCGAAGAACGCCAGCACCATTCGCGCTGCCGCCGCGAAACAGGAATACTGGAACTCCTGCTTAAAGTTCGGCACGCTCAGCGAGGCGTCTGGCATGCTCGGCGATCTCCCGCAGAGTCTCGGAATCAGCCAGGACCTCACCTGTGTGCGCATCAACCCGGACCGTGCCGGCCTGACCGACGAGACCAACGCCGGGCAGGGTGAACCACACCGGGACCGACCAGCATGGCCGCTCCCCGAGGACCAGCTCAGGAGCTTGACTGAGCATCTGCGAGCTGACCTCCATCGCCATAAGGACGTTCACTAGCTGCTGCGCGCGAAACGCAGTGATGGGCAATTCCGAAGCGACTAGCGCGTTCGCACCCTGGACCAGACCCGCGGGGGGAATAGTTACGGCCATCGCGATACCTCCTCAAAGGCGGGTGCCTCGTACCTCTGCTTCTCGCCACTATACCAACGCCGACCGGGCGATCCAAGGACTGCTGCTGGCGAGGCTACCCTGTGAGGCCCCAGCCTCGAAAATGGGTCAGGCTCCGATCCAAATTCAGCTTCGATAGCTCCCCAGATGGTAGAATGGCACTGTTCCGGCTGCGATGTTCCTGTTATGGCAAGGAGTCCACCATGACCCACATTGCTCTCGACTCACAGGATGAAGCCGTCAAGCGGTTCTTTCTGTCGCTGCCGGTCGATCCGCAGGGAACCATCCTCGAAGTCAACGGGCGCAAGTTCCGCGTACAGGCGCTCGCCAATGGCAACGAAGAACCCCCTGGCGACTGGACCGAGGAGAAGAACCATCGCCGTTGTCTGCTCATCGAAAAGGAAGTGGATGGCGTCATTTCCCCCGAGGAAGCGATTGAATTGGAGGATTTGCAATCTCAATTGCGCCGGTATCGCCGCCACTTGGCCCCGCTTCCCCTGGCCGAGACGCGACGGTTGCTTGAGGAAC
>JBBSDR010000708.1:0-4730 GCA_038240465.1 Gemmatales bacterium | reverse complement strand
TCTACGATGGCCTGGTTCACACGTTCGATCTTGAAGGCAGCAAGCCCAAGGAGCGCACGCAATTGTCCGGACACAAGACGGCCGTGCGTGCCGTCCAGTTCACCCCCGACAGCCACATTCTCGCCGCCGGCGCGACCGATGGTACCATTCGCTTCTGGAGTTTCCAGGGCAAGGAGAAGATCAACGAGTTGGGCTCGCTGCCGGCGCACACGGCGGCTTTGTCCTGCATGACCTTCACCGCGCGGGGCGGCCAGTTGATCGCCGGCTGTGATGATGGCCATATCGTCCGCGTTACCATGGGAGCGAAGTTCACCCGGGGGGCCTTCTTCAAGTCACCCTCGGCCGTCACCGCTGTTGCCATGTCGCCCGGGGGGTACCTGACGTCGAGCCACAACGACGGCATCGTCCGCGTCTGGGGCGTGACAACGGTGCCGATGCCGCGACCGACGATGACGGCCGAGGGACACTACGGGCCGGTCGCCGGGTTTGCCTACTCGCACGACGGCAAGCGCATGGTCACCGGCGGCAGCGACTGGACCGTGCGAATGTGGACGCCAGCCGCGCGGTCGATCGAGGTCTTTCCGCTCAAGGGCCACTGGGCGCGCGTCAACAGCAATCACTTCGCGCCGGACGGGGCCAGTCTCGCCTGTGGCAGCGAGGACCGCACCGCGCGCATCTGGAACCTGTCGAAGGCCGTCCCCGTGCAGACGGCGTTGCTCAACAAGGACAATGTCGCGATCTACGCCGTCGCTCACAGTCCCGACGGCAAGACGCTGGCCGTGGGCGGCAACAGCACGACGGCCCGGCTCTGGGACTTGACGAAGCGGTCCGAGTTGCGGCTCTTCCCCGGTCACCCGAGCACGGTCAATCAACTGTACTTCACGCCGGACGGCAAACAGCTTCTGGCTTCGAGCCACAAGCATGTCGTTTTGTGGAACGCGAACACGGCTCGGGAGTTGTTCCGCTTCGAGGGACACGATCAGCGCGTCAACAGCATGACGATGTCGCCCGATGGCCGCTTCGTCCTGACCGGCACCGGCTACTACCAGTACGACAAGGACAACAAGATCGTCACGGTCAAGGGTGAGTATCAGTACGTCGATTGCACGGTGCGGCTGTGGGACCTGCGCGATGGCCGGCTCAAGAAGGACGTGACCGGCCTGGAGAAGCCGGTATCGAACCTCACTTTCGCGCCGGATGGGCGGACGTTCGCCTGTTCCCTGTGGTACAAGCCGACGAGCCTGTGGCAGGCGTCGATCGAGGGGCTGACGAAAAAGACAGAGGTGAAGAACACGTCGATCTGGACTCACGTCCACGCCTTTTCGCCGGACGGCAAACGGCTCGCCACGCTCGGCAACGATTACAAACTGCGGCTGACGGATGTTGCTTCGGACAAGGTAATCAAGGAGTGGTCGTTTGCCGAGACAATCGCTCACTTCGTCTTCTCGCCGGACAATCGCTACCTGGCGGTGTCGATCGTGACGGGTCCGGTGTACATCCTGCGCCTGGACGCGCCACCTGCGGCAGCGGAAAGCAACAAGTGAGCGTAAAGGCCACAACCCTCCCACCCTCTCATTTCCGCGCTCTGCTCCCCTCCTCGTTCCCACGCTCTGCGTGGGAACGAGTTCTTCGACGCTCTGTGTCGTCTCCGCAGGTGGCTCAGCTAGGACTCTGTCCGTTCCCTTGCGGCTTGAGGGGAATCGGCAGCGGCTCCACAGCGGTGATCGACATCAGATCGAGCATGGCGACTCGTACATAGCTTGTCCCATCCGCGCTGGGCAGCAGACCGATCATCATCACCATTGGCGTCAAGATGAATCCCTGGCGAAAGCGAACATCGTAAGTTGCCCCATCGGCCATGGTGATGCGGAACGGCCGGAAGGGAGTTGTGCAGATGAACTGAGTCAGGTCGCCTTGCAACATCCTCTCTCTCCCTGGAGTTCTGGGCTGATTGGTATTATACCGCGAAGACCGGAACGAAACACCGATGACAGTCTGACTCCCTTGCGGTAACCTGAACTTGTTGCCCTCGATCCGCGGGTTACTCCTCATGATGATGCGCTTCGCTGTCCTTCCGTTCCTCCTGTTGGCCTCCGGGTTGGCGCGCGCCTCGGAACCGACAGCGGCGGAACTGGAGTTCTTCGAGAAGCGCATCCGACCGCTGCTGGCCGACAATTGCTACCAGTGCCACAGCGCCAGCAAGAAGGTTCGCGGCGGCCTGCGCCTGGACAGCAAGACCACCCTGTTCAAGGGAGGCGACAGCGGCCCGGCCATCGTCCCCGGACAGCCCAACAGGAGCCTGCTCATCAAGGCCGTCCGCTACAAGGACGATCTGAAGATGCCACAGCGCGGCAAGCTGCCGGATCAGCAGATTGCCGACCTCACCGCCTGGGTTACGATGGGCTCGCCGATGCCGCCCGATCGCGATGTCGCCACCGGTCCTGGCATCTTCGATCTCGAGAAACGCCGACAGCACTGGTCCTTTCAACCGCTCAAGAAATCGCCCATCCCGGCAATCGACAATCAGCAATCATCAATCCTCAATCCCATTGACGCTTTCCTCACCGCGAAAAGGCAAGCGGCAAAGGTGGCAGCAGCGCCCGAGGCGGCTCGGCGGGTTCTCATTCGCCGGCTGACGTTCGATCTCAGTGGTCTGCCGCCTACGCTGGAGGAAATCAAGGCGTTTCTCGACGATCAATCGCCCGATGCTTATGAGAAGCTGGTCGAGCGTTTGCTGGCGTCGCCGGCCTATGGCGAACGCTGGGGCCGGCACTGGCTCGACCTCGTTCGCTACGCCGAAACGCTTGGACACGAGTACGATTTCGATCTGCCCTTCGCCTATCAGTACCGCGATTATGTCGTCCGCGCTCTCAACGCCGATCTGCCCTACGATCGCTTCGTCACCGAACATGTGGCCGGCGATCTGCTCCCGAATCCAAGACGCCATGCGCCGCGCGGCTTCAACGAGTCGATTATCGGCACTGGCTTCTACTTCCTCGGCGAGGGCAAACATTCGCCCGTCGATATCCGCGCTGAAGGGGCCGAACGAATCGACAACCAGATTGACGTTCTATCGAAGACGTTCCTTGGCCTGACCGTCTCGTGCGCTCGCTGTCACGATCACAAGTTCGACTCCATCGCAACTCAGGACTATTACGCCCTGGCCGGCTATCTGCGTTCGTCGCGTTTCCAGGTGTACGACAATCGTCCGCCGGAACCAACACGCACTATCATCCGCCAGATGCGGGAGCAACTCGAAAAGGCCCAGGCGAACGGCATCGAGATCAGCGCCGAACGGCTCAAAACCGCACTCGCGAATCTCGACGGTGAGGAAACCGGCCGTCTTGTGCGGGCTTTCCCCGAACTGGCGAACTTGCCGCGCGATGCGAAGCCGGATGTCTTTCAGGCTCAACGGCGCGAGGCTGTCCAGGCGCTGAAGAAACAGCAGACGGCGGCAGCGAAGTCACGCGTCTTCGCCGACTTCTCCGGACCGGGACTCGGCGGCTGGGTCACAACCGGCGAGGCGTTCGGCGATCGCTCTTGCCGGGCGACGGACGCCATTCTCAACCCGGCCGTACCCTTGCCGGTGCAGAAGGTCCTTGGTCCAGGCGGCGCGACAAGCGGCCGGCTGGGCATCCGGCTGGTCGGCACGCTGCGTTCGCCGACGTTCACGATCGAGAGCAAGTACATCCTCTTCCGCCTGGCCGGGCGCGGCATGCGCCTCAACTTGATCGTTGATGGCTTCCAGCAGATTCGCGAGCCGATCTACGGTGGATTATCGTTCGCCGTCGATCACGGCGACGATCTCGCCTGGCACGTCATCGAAGTGGGGACGTGGATCGGCCATCGCGCCTACATCGAGTGCCTGGATTACAACGACGGCTATCTGTTTCTCGACAGTGTTCTCTTCTCTTCCGAACGGGCGCCGGCGGACGCGCCGAATGCCCTGCTGCTGAAGTTGCTCGACGATGATTCCCTCGACAGCGCGAAGAAATTCGACGGCAAGTTGCTCGGCCTGTTTGGCGAGATCGTCGGCCAGTGGCGCGACGGCAAACTCGACGGCCTGGCCGATGGCCGCGAGCGGGGCAAGGTCCTCAACCTGTTGCTGGCAAGTCCGATCCTGCAGCGGCTCGGCGAGGAAGTTGCCGGCGAGCAGCGAAAGCGGCGCACGATTCTGGAGCTGTTGCAGGAGCGAGTCCAGCTCGAGGGAACGCTGCCGCCGCCGTTGGCGATCATGGCGATAGCCGACGGCACCGGCGAGAACGAGCATGTCTTCATTCGCGGCAATCACAAGACGCTCGGCGACGAGGCGCCGCGCCGCTTTCTCGAAGCGCTGGCCGGCAAGGACCAGCCCGCGCCGAAGGTGGGATCGGGCCGGCTCGAGCTGGCGCGGCGCATGACCGATGCGTCGAACCCACTCTTGCCGCGCGTGCTGGTCAATCGGCTCTGGCACCACCACTTCGGCATGGGCATCGTCCGCAGTCCCGACGACTTCGGTCATCAGGGCCAGTTGCCGACGCATCCGGAATTGCTCGACTGGCTGGCATCGGAGTTCGTGCGTTCCGGCTGGAGCATGAAGGCGATGCATCGGCTGATGGTCACGTCGGCGGCCTATCGCATGGCGAGCCGCGACGATGCCAGGGCCGGCGCGGCGGATCCGGAGAACAAGTTGTGGCACCGGTATCCCGTTCGCCGGCTCGAAGCGGAGGCGATCCGCGATGCCCTCCTGT
>JBBSDR010000707.1:0-4738 GCA_038240465.1 Gemmatales bacterium | reverse complement strand
GCTGCATCGTGGCCGAACCTACCTGACCAACCGCAAGGACAAGGGCGACACCCGTATTCGCCTGCGTTTTTGGCGCGAGGAGGTCTGGGACATCACTCTCGAAGACCGCGACACGATGAGTGGTGTCGAGGTGATGCCGATTCCGGTCGAGGCCATTCCGATCTTCGTGCCGGGTTACAAACCGCAGAGGGACGAGGAACCGCTGATCCAGGTTGCGTTCTACATCCTCAAGGGCCGGGCCAGCCTCAAGCGCGAAGGGCGGACTTACGGCGAGTTGCACGGACCCACGGGGCGGGCGCTGTTCCTCTGGAACAACAAGGGACGCGGTCTGGACGGCCCTCTCATTATCGATCGCAAGATTGTCGAGTGGGACACGGATCAGCCCTTGCCGATGCAGCCGCGCGAACTGGACGTGGCCAAGCAAATCAGTCTCGCCCTCACTGAGCTGGCCAGCACCCTGAGCGATCCGAAGAAACGAGTCTCCGTCGCCCTGTACGAGTACATGGAGGAGAAGGACCCCGCACGGCGTTTGTTGGGGATTCGCAGCCTGGTGGCCCTTGACTCCGTCGATTTGCTGCTGGACGCCCTGGGACGCGAGGACCTCATCCGGGACGACGTTCGCCGCGAAGCGCTCAATGGATTGCGGAACTGGCTCAGCCGGGGTTTGGAGCAGCCGCCGCGGCTATATGACCGCAAGACGATGACCGGCATACTGAGCGACAAGGGCTACAGCAACAACGAATCGCAGGTCATTCTCGAACTGCTCGCCAGCTACACACCGGAGGAGAGGCGGCTGAAATCGACTTACGAGGACCTGATCGGCTACCTGAAGCATCGCAAGCTGCTGGTGCGCGAGTTGGCCATTCGCCAACTGGCCTATCTGGCGCCCGGTCAGAACATCGACTACAGCCCGTTCGCGCCGGAGGAAGCACGCGAACGAGGCGCGACCGCCTGGAAGAAGCTGCTGGACATGGGCAAACTGCCACCGCCTCTGACCAGGCCGATGCCGGGAACGCCGTGATGGATTGGGGCTTTCCGCTTGGAAGTTGTTTCACCACTAGCGCCGAGCGCAAGCGAGGGGTTGCGCGATGAAACCCCTCGCTTGCGCTCGGGGCTGGTGGTGAAACATCGCTAACCCGCAAGCGGCTGGCTGATGACAATGCCGACAATGACGTCGTAACAGGCGTGCGCTCCCACAGCGATGCCGAAGCCGCGCCCCAGGTAAACCAGGGCGAAGAACAGCCCCGCGATCGTGCGAAAGAGAAACGTATATCCTTCGAGCGGCTCGCCGTGTGGCCCGACGTGATGGGCCGCCGAGAAGAGCAGGGCCGACACAAGGGCGGATAGTCCGACCGCCACCAGGCCAGTCACGCCAAGCTGCTTCAGGCCGACGAACAGGCCGGAGAAGAGCAGCAAGCGGAACAGCATTTCCTCGTAAATCCCGGCTCCGACAAATGTGATTACCTGTCCAAGAGCCGGATTGGCCGAGGCGACGTTCAACTCGAGTCCGAGATAATCGACCAGCGGCCCCAGTCCCCGGCTGATGCCCCACAGCGCCAGCGCGAAGGCCACACTCTCCAGTCCCATGCCACTCAGCACGCCAATCAGATCGCCGGGGCGGTCCTGCCAGCGGCGCACGTTCCAGAGCAGCAGCAGGACGAGAAGAAGGATCGGTGCCCAGAAGTGCTGTTTCATGCCGGCGACGGCCAGTCCTTGCCGGAGCCAGCTATCGGCACCGTTGCGCAAGAACTCCGGATGAGCGCCGCCGAGAGAGACCACGCCAAACTCGTAGGCGGCCAGCAACGGCACCAGGAAGAGCAGACACGGCCAGGGATGGCGAGTAGATTGGAAGTAGTTGCTCTGCCTGGCCATCTCTTTCCCCCGCTCGCGGCGTCGCGCGGGCCTCCTGTTCAAAGGACCCATTCGGGATAACGCGCTCCAAGAGTTCGACGACGTTCCTCGGCCCCCAGGCCGCGAACGATGCTGTGACTCTCGCTCTGGGACAGGTCGAGATAGCGCGGCGCCGGCAGATAGTGTCCGTGACCATCCATCAGCAGGGCGATGACCGGACGCGCGGGCGCCTGCAAATCGTGGCGTCCCGCCGGAGCGGCGACAACCCCCGCCAGCGCTCCGTCGGCCAGTTCGACGACCGAGCCTGCCGGGTAGAAGGATAGCTGCAGCAGACGCTCCGCGAAGTGCCGATCGAACTGCCCCTTCTCGGCCAGCAGCAGCGTGTCGGTCAGCGCCGTCCGGGTCTCGCGGGCGGCTCGATGCGGTCGGGCCTGGCAGGCCGCGGCGTAGACGTCGCAGACCGCCAGCAAGCGAACGAGCGGCGACAACTGCCCTTCTTTTAGCCCGTCGGGATAGCCGCTGCCGTCGAGCCGTTCGTGATGCTGGTCGGCCGTCTCGACGAGCCACTGAGAGTTCGGGAAATAGCGAGCCATCAAATACGCCCCGACCCGGCAATGGCTCTCGATGGTCCGCTTGCCCGCGTCGTCGAGCGGTTCGGTCCGGCTCAGCAACTCGGGAGACAGCCGCAGCATGCCGGTGTCGTGCAGCAGGGCCGCGAGGACAGCCTCGACGGTCCGGCCGCGCAGTTCCGGCTCATGGCGTGCGAGCCGAGCCATCACCTGGGCGGCGGTCAAGCTGTGTCCGGCGACAAGGCGCGCCACCCAGCCGCGTTCCGCGACAGGGGCCGGCGGCTGAATGAAACGCAACGGCAGGCTCTCGCTCGCCTCGTCGAGCAGTGTTTCGGCGAGTTCGGTCATGCTGTTGAGGTCGGCGGGAGTCCCCCTGTCGAGCCGGTCCATGAAGTCGGCCAGGCGTTCGATCCGCCCGGGTTCCTCCCGGTGCCCGCGCAGAGCGACTCCGAGCGAACCGAGACGCTGTGTGGCGGAATCCAGAAGCGACTCGATGCTGTCGCACATCTGCAACTGCGCGCCGGGTGAATCGGGCAGACAGGCGACGAGGCGCAGGGCGGCCTCGGCCAGAGAGGTTGTCTCGCGATAGAGCGCGGTCAGCAGCGCGCCCGGTTCGCGGACCAGCGGCTCGGTCTGATACTCGCGCAGGGCCTGGATCAGTTCGCGGCCCTTCTCGATGGCGCGGCGCGCCCGGGCCGTCAACTGCGTCGGCAAGGAGCGCTCGGCCGGGGCGGGCGGCTTGACGGCGGCGTCGAACTGGCGCCGATGATCGCTCTCGGTTGCGGTCTGATGTTCGAGTTCCCACAAGCGCGCGAGTCCGGGCGAATCGTGTTCGCTCAGGTTAGCGACAGCCGCTTCACCGGCGTCCTGAGCCTGGCTGCGTGCCAGTTCCAGGCGCTGGCGAAGAGCGCTGATCTTGTGCAGGATTCCCTGAGTCTCGCTGGTCATCCCCATTCCCCCTGACTCTCGCGGCGCCTCGGGCGGAGGCTGTGCGAAGGGCTAACGTCATCTATCGGCCAGAGCGTTGATCAATCTTGAGTCCTCTCGGGCAAACCGCGCCGACCGCACGGCCTCTCCCTCCTCGTTCCCACGCTCTGCGTGGGAACGGCTTCTTCGACGCTCTGCGTCGTCTGTGGCGCGTGAGTACCTCAGACGCCGCAGAGCGTCGAAGAGCACGTTCCCACGCCCTGCGTGGGAACGAGGAGGAAACCGCGCCGACCGAACGGCTGGAGTGGGTAAAATGACACAGAAGGCGAGCGGAGCGTATCAACGCCGCGCCTCTGCGCCGCTCCGAGACAATCAACGAGGAGAACGCCCCTCATGAACGCTCTGGAATCCTCGCGAAACTCCACGACCGACGCATCTTCACGCGGCGAGGGCCTGCGCGTCCTCGTCGTCGATGACGAACTGCTGCACGCCGAGACGGTGGCCGAGACTCTCGAGCGGATCGGCTACGAGTGCGCCATCGCTCATGGCGGCAAGGAGGGCGCCCGCCGCATCGAGACGGAGGACTTCGATGTTATCCTGACCGATCTGCGCATGGCGGACCTGGACGGGATGGAGATCCTGCGCCGGGCGCGGCGAGAGCAGCCCGATGCGGAGGTTGTGGTCATCTCGGGACACAACGACGTCAAGGCAGCCGTGATGGCCATGCAGGAAGGCGCGACCAGCTACCTGACCAAGCCGGTCGGCAAGGATGAACTGCGCGCGATCATCAACAAGGCGGTCGAGCGCTTGCGGCTGACGCGCGCCAACCAGCACTTGCAACGGCAACTCGACGAGAAGTTCGGCTTCGAGGGCGTTATCGGCGACAGCCCTCGAATGCACGATGTCCTCAATCGTTTGAAGGCCATCGCTCCGACCAGCGCCAGCGTCCTGATTCATGGCGAGACCGGGACCGGCAAGGAACTGGTGGCCAAGGCGCTGCACACGAACAGCCCGCGCAAGAGCAAACCTTATGTCCCCATCAACTGCACAGTCTCCAACGAGAACTTGCTGGACGACTTGCTCTTTGGCCACATCGCCGGGGCGTTCACGGGCGCGGATAAGCTGCGCAAGGGGGTCTTCGAGGAGGCCAGCGGCGGCACGTTGTTCCTCGACGAGATCGGCGACATGCCGATGAACTTGCAGGCGAAGTTGCTGCGTGTGCTGGAGGACCAGAAGGTGTATCGCATCGGCAGCAACGATCCGATCAAGGTGAACGTGCGCGTGCTGTCGGCGACGCACAAGGACCTGGAGGCGGCCGTCGCCTCGGGGGAGTTTCGCGCGGACCTTTATTATCGTCTGAAGGTAGTGACGATACGGCTGCCCGCGCTGCG
>JBBSDR010000706.1:0-4746 GCA_038240465.1 Gemmatales bacterium | reverse complement strand
CTCGCCACGGCCGCGGTCGTCGGCGTCCCGGCCATTGATGCCGGAGGGACGACGCTCTGGAAAAAGGGAGGCGGACGGCTCAAAGGGACCGGCAAGGAGCCCGACGCCAGTTTCTTCCTCGCGCCGTCGAGTCCGATGCCCATGACTCCGAGGCGGTGACCCTTCAGGCATTGTTTCTCCTTGCCTGACTCGACGTCCCACACGCGAATCGTCCCGTCCCAACTCGATGACACGAGCGTCTTGCCATCAGGGAGGAAGATCAGGGCGGACACCTGATCCCGATGCCCTTCAAGAAGCCGAAGCATTTTGCCGGACGTGGGGTCCCACAGACGAATCGTACGGTCGTGAGCGCCGGTCGCGAGCAGCTTACCCGCGGGGGAGAAGGCGGAAGCACTGACATAGGCGTCATGTCCACGAAGCGTATGAACGAGTTTCCCTGTCGCTGTCTCCCACACCTCAACGGCATGATCGTCGTTACCTGATGCGAGCCTGGAGCCGTCGAGCGAGAAGGACAGGGTGTTGATCCCGGAAGTGGAGTTGATCGTGGTACTCTTCTCGACATTCGCCTGGTTCCAGAGTAAAACCCCGCTGTAACTGCCCAGGGCGACGCAGTTACAATCGGGCGTCAGGGCAGCTACTTGCTGCGTGCGGAAGGACATGTTCGTCGTCGGGAGTTCCTTTCCGGTCGTGACGTCCCACAGAAGGATTGCTGCATTCGGGGAGACGGAGACCAGCGTTTTCCCATCGGGCTTGAAGCCCAGCGCGATCACGGGCGAATGTGAGATGACGTCGCTCGCCTGAAACTTGCGCAGCGCATGGGCCGGCAACTCGTCGGCGCGGAGCGTTCTACTCAGAAGGACCAACACCAGCGCGAGACGTTTCATGAGTCCTCCTCCGCTCAATTACCGATCCAGCACACGCTCGATGGGAGAGCGTTCGCGCGGGACGCCATCGACGTGGGTCTCGTCACCCGGGGGCGGCTCGGGTTCGACGTTTTCCACCGGCCCATCGTGACTGCTCATCAGGTTGGCCCAGGGTTTCCATTCCGGGACGTGCGTGCAAACCGCCTTGACGGCGGCGATCAGCGGCATGGCCAGGAACAGGCCCACCGTCCCCCAGACGTGTTCCCAGAACAGGCACGCCAGCATGACCGTGGTCGCGTTCATCTCCATGCTGCGGCCCATGACGACCGGCACCACGAAGTAGCCCTCGACGACGACCCAGACGACATAAAAGGCAAGGATGAAGATGGCGACCCACGGCGACGGACAACTGATGAAGGCGTCCAGGATAGGCGGAATGCCGGCGGCGATCGGGCCGAGATAGGGAATGTACCACAGGACCGACGTCAACAGCGCCCAGGTCCAGGACAGCTTCAGGCCCAGGACCTGGTACAACACCCCCAACATTGCCGCCATGGCGAAATTGACGATGGTCCGCCACACCAGGTAGGCGCGCACCTGATAGGCCATCTCCTTGAGGGCCTCGACTACCTTGCTCTGAACAGCGGTGCTGGGACCGAACATCTCGACGACGCGCCGGCTCAGCATCCGTCCTTCCAGCAGTAAGAACAGCAGGATGAACATGATCAGGATCGACTCCCAGAGCAGCCCGCCGCCGTAGCCGAGGGCCAGGCCGGCCACATGCTGGAAGGAGGGATTACTCGGGTCGAAGAAGGCGCGGACAGTGGCGAATGTTTGCGATTTGTCGGGATCCAGAGGAAGGTATTGCTCATCGCGATGCAGCCCGAGGTCGTCGAATTTCTCGACAATGGCGATGTAGACCTGCTTTTGCTTCTGAACGTCGCCGGCGTCGATGAAGATCTTGCTCAGTCCGAGACTGAAGGCCAGGGTGACGCCGAGAACAAAGACGATGAACCCGGTGACGACGGCCAGCGTGGCGAAACCCCAACTCGGCCGCCAGCGGGCGATGCCCGGCCTGAACCAGGGGAAGCCCGCGCGCGTACGAGCGCTTAGGACGGGGATGCCGTCCTGGTGCATCCAGGTGGCCAGCGGCCAGAGCATGGCGGCCAGCAGCAGGGCAATGACCATCGGAATGAAGATGGTCTTGCCCAGGTACAGGGCGAGGATAATGCCCAGGAGGATGAGCGCATTGACGCCCCAGCGCGTCGCGGTGCTGCCCATGGGGGGATTGATCACGTTGCGTCTCCCTTACCACCAATCTCTCGCCCTTCGACTAAACTGTCCAGCAGATCGAGGCCTCGATCGTCCGCCTCGTCCGTGGCTGGATACATGCTCGTGATCCGTACAACAGCGAATGAAGGGCTGGAGATGAGGATAATCGGAAGCCGTCGCCGACACAAGCGGGCGGCATCGGTTTCGGCTGGAACGAGGAGATCGGACCATGTCAGCACATGCGAAGATGAGAGACCTTCTGACCGGCTACTGGCTGACGCAAGCACTGTACGTCGCGGCCAAACTCGGCATCGCCGACCTGCTCAAGGATGGTCCGCGCCCGGCAGCCGAACTGGCGTCGGCCACGGGGACAGATGGGCCATCGCTCTATCGCCTGCTACGAGCGCTGGCGAGCATTGATGTCTTTGCGGAAGGCGCGGACGGCTTCGGGCTGACGCCGCTGAGCGAGAGTCTGCGCCGCGATCTGCCGGGTTCGATGTGGGGCATGGCGGTGATGAACGGCGAGGAACACTACCGCGCCTATGGCGATCTGCTCTACAGCGTACAAACAGGCAAACCGGCGTTCGAGCGTCTGTTCGGCATGCCGGTGTTCGAGCATCTGTCGAAACACCCCGAGCAGGCGAAGGTGTTCGATGAGGCGATGGTCGGCGTGCATGGCCGGGAGACGCAGGCGATGGTCGAGGCGTTCGACCTGACGGGCGTGGGCGTCCTCGCTGACATCGGCGGAGGAAACGGCAGTCTGCTGACGGCCGTGCTGAAGCGCTATCCGAAGATGCACGGCATCCTGTTCGACCTGCCGGGCGTGATCGAGCGCGCGAAGGCGAACCTCGACGCCGCGGGATTGACAGACCGGTGTCAGTGCATCGCCGGCGACTTCTTCCAGGCAGTGGCGCCGGGCGCGGACGCCTATCTCTTGCGGCACATTATCCACGACTGGGACGACGAACGCAGTGTGCGCATCCTGAAGAACGTCGCCGCGGCGCTGCCGGCGAAAGGCCGTGTACTGGTGGTGGAGACGGTGATCGCGCCGGGGAGTGAGTCGGCTTTCGGCAAGCTGCTCGATCTGACGATGCTGGTCATCCCCGGCGGCAAGGAGCGGACGGCGGAAGAGTATCGCGCCCTGTTCGCCGCAAGCGGATTCAACCCGGGGCGCATCGTGGCGACGAACGTCGAGGTGAGCGTCATTGAGGGCGTGCGGGATTAGCGCGCCGATTCTGGTTGCGAAAGACCCGGGAATGCCGTACTGTACGGTTACCTGCCTGAAGCCTCGCTACAGTCCCACCGGCCATCGAGATTGCACGCATGAGCCGATTCCTTCCAGCCGCCGTCTTGCTGTTCGGCACATTCGCTTCCGCCGCGGAGTTGACCGTCACGCCAACTGCGGTTGAGTTGCGCGATGCCTACACGGGCCGGCAACTGCTCGTCTCGCAACTCGACAAGGACGTCACGCGCGCGGCCCGCTACACCAGCGACAACTCCGCCATTGTGCAGGTCGATGAACGCGGCTACGTCACGCCAGTCGGCGACGGCGAGGCCCGCATCGACATCATTCTGAAGGACGCTCGCACCTCGGTTCGCGTCGCGGTCAAGGGCTGCAAGGATGGCCGGGCAGTCGATTTCAAGACGGAAATCCTGCCGCTGTTGAGCAAGCTCGGCTGCAATGCGGGCGGCTGTCACGGCAAGGCGTCGGGCCAGAATGGCTTCAAGTTGTCGCTGTTCGGCTTCGATGCCGACTTCGATCATGCTGCTCTCGTCAAGGAGGCGCGCGGCCGGCGCATCTTCCAGGCCGCGCCCGAACAGAGCCTGCTGCTGCTCAAGGCGACGGGCCGGATGGCGCACGGCGGCGGCAAGAAACTCGCCCCCGATAGCGAGGACTATCGCCTGTTGCAGCGCTGGATTCAGGCCGGCGCGCCCGCTTCTGCTGTCAATACTCCCCATGTCGTCAAACTGCACGTCTCGCCCACGGATCGCGTCCTCGCCGAGGGAGCGGAGCAGCAACTCGCCGTCGTCGCGGAATACAGCGATGGCTCGCGGCGCGACGTCACCCGCCAGGCGGAATACTTCGGCAACCTCGACACCGTGGCCACGATCGATCACACGGGTCTCGTGCAGGCCGGGCAGCAGAGCGGTGAGGCGGCCCTGATGGCCCGTCATCGCGGACACGTTGCCGTCTTTCGCGCCATCGTCCCGCACGGCCCGCCGCTGAGCGAGTTGCCCGGCTGGAAGGCCAACAACTATCTCGACGACCTCGCGGCCGTCAAGTGGAAGAAGCTGGGCCTGGCTCCTTCCGCCGTCTGCGATGATGCGACATTCCTGCGCCGCGTCACGGTCGATCTCTGCGGCCGGCTGCCGACTGCTGATGAGGCGCGGGCGTTCCTCGCGGAGACGCGAAACGACAAGCGATCCCGGCTTGTCGATCGGCTGCTCGATTCGCCGGACTATCCCGCCTTCTTCGCGCTGCGCTGGGGGACGATCCTGCGCAACTCGAACCTCGCGGGTTCCGAGCGGGCGGCCTACGCTTTTCACAACTGGATCAAGGATACGATCGCGCGCAATCGTCCCTATGACGAGTTCGTCCGCGGCATTGTCG
>JBBSDR010000705.1:0-4748 GCA_038240465.1 Gemmatales bacterium | reverse complement strand
GTAGATGAGCGAGAAACCCAAGGTGACCAACGAGAACACAGAAAAGTCACCACAGTGTTGCCGCTTGCGGCTTGGCGGGAAAGACCGCTAAGCCGCAAGCGGCAAGAGTGGATCCCGCCGCCGGTCGTCAGCCAATCACCTTGACGGGTTTCACTTCGCCCGTGTGGCGCTCGATCCTCACGACAGCGACACACGCTCCGTCTCCCGTGAACGCCGCTGCCTCTTCCCCTACCTCGGCCACCTCTCCCCGGCACTCGGACAACGGCACGGCCCGTCCCTGCCGCAGCCTGGTCGCTGCCTGGAGCGTCAGCGTCAGCTTCGGCAAGTCCGCCAGGGCCAGCGCCGGCGGCAACAATTTGCTCCGCGCCTCTTCCCATTCGCTGTCCAGGTGCAGCCCGTCCTCGGCGCGAAAGGGGCCAACGCACGTCCGCCGCAGCACCTCGACGTAGCCTCCACAGCCCAGCTTCTCGCCGATGTCGCGCGCCAGGGAACGAATGTAGGTGCCTTTACCGCAGCGCACTTCCAGTTCGAGCAGTGGGTACTGGTAGTTCAGTACGTCGATGCCGTCGATGCGCACCCGCCGCGCGGTGAGATGGACTTCCTCGCCAGCGCGGGCGATAGCGTAGGCGCGCTGTCCGCTGACCTTGGCGGCGGAGTAGGCGGGCGGCACCTGATCGATCGCGCCAAGGAAGCCCTCCAAACAGGCGTCAATCTCCTGGCGCGCCGGCGCGATCTCGATCTGGCGCGGCGTGACGGCGCCATCGGCGTCGTCCGTATCGCTGACGCCGCCGAGATGGATAGTGGTCCGGTAGGTCTTCGCCATGTGCTGGACGTACTCGGTAAGGCGTGTGGCCGAGCCGAGGCACAGAACGAGGACGCCAGTCGCGAGCGGATCGAGCGTGCCGGTGTGGCCGAGTTTCGTGCCGCGCGGGAACCAGCGCTGGGCGCGATCAACAGCGTCGCGGGAGGTGATACCCCGCGGCTTGTCCACGACGAGCAGTCCATCGAAGGGAGAAGTTTGCATGTCCATCTCAGTCGGTGACCTTTGCCGCAAGCGGCAAGAAGGCTATTCGACGGAACGCCAGCGCTGCCGCACCTGTTCGGGGGACGCGCTGCCTGTGGTGCCAATCTGCTGAATCGCGATCGAGGCGACCAGGCAGCCGAACGCCGCCGCCTGGGTCAGCGTGGCGCCCGCCGCCCGGGCGCAGACGATGCCGGCACTGGTCGCGTCGCCAGCGCCGACAATGTCGATCGGGCCAGAAACCGGAAACGCCGCCACCTCGACAAGGTTCGGCGGATCGGCCACGACGATGCCCTGTTCTCCCCGCGTGCAGAATACAGGTTTTCCCGTGCGCCGTGCCAGGGCGGTCGCGTCAGCCTTCGCGCTGGACAGGGCAAGCCGGCACTCGCGCTCGTTCGGTTTGAGGCAGACGTTGCGGAACAAGCCGATCCGTTCGCGGCTGTCAGCGAGGACAAACTTCGCCGGGTTGGTCGATGCCAGTTCCGTCAGCCGTTGCCGCACGCGCTCCGTCACCACTCCGCAATCCGACTCGCTCACCTGGTCGAGGACGACGATGGCATCCGCCTTGTTCCACAGGGCTTCGAGGCTCCATAACACGCGCTCCTCAAGGTCCGGCGGCAGCGGCGCGCGGTTCTTGATATCGAGGCGATTCAGTTCGCGCGGCGGCTGGCCGACTTCGCACAGCATTGGCTTGGTGTAGGTCGGCGTCCGGCGCTGGCCGGTGCCGATCAGGTGCCGGGAATCGACGACGCGAAGTGAATCCAGGGCCTGGCGCAACTCGTAGCCCTCGCCATCCTCGCCGAGGACGGCAACCGGCAGGATGCAGCCGGCGCCCAGGGCGGCGAGGTTGTTGATGACCGTGCCGGCCGCGCCGGGACAGGAGCGGACGCGTACTACCTGATAGGCGTCGAGTCCCGTTTCGAGTGACGGTTCGGTCAGGGCGGCGTCGAGGTCGAGATAGCGGTCGAGGAACAGGTCGCCGAGGACGCCGACGGTCAGGCCAGGAAGTCGAGCGAGGATGTCATCGATCAGGGATGTCGTGAGCATAATGATCTCGGAGAGCCGCTTGCGGCCGGGTGGATTCGCGCGGCAGGCTTTTCCGCGAGCGAGCCGCCTCTGGCACGACGGTCACAAGACGGTATACTGCCGGGACTGACAACCTTCCTTCCTCGCACGAGACTGCACCATGAATCGACTCTACCCGGCGTGTGTGTTGCTCCTATCGTTGCTGTCGGCTTACTCCGCGAGAGCGGACGAACAGAAACCCGAGAAAATGCGAGTCTACATCGGCACCTATACCGGCGGCAAGAGCAAGGGCATCTATCGCGCCGAACTAGACCTCAAGACCGGCGCCCTGTCCGGCGTCACCCTGGCCGGCGCGACAGCCAATCCCTCGTTCCTGGCCATCGCTCCGTCCCATCACTTTCTCTACGCGGTCGGCGAGGGCGGCGGCAAGGGCGTCAGCGCCTTCGCCATCGAGAAGAACGGCGATCTGAAACTGCTCAATCAGGAGTCCTCGAAGGGCAGCGGCCCTTGCCACATCTCGCTGGACAAGGAAGGCAAGCACGCCTTCGTCGCCAACTACGGCAGCGGCCACATCGCCTGCCTGCCCATCGGCGAGGACGGCAAACTCAGCGAGGCGACGAGCGCCATCCAGCACAAGGGAGCGAGCGTCGATCCCGGCCGGCAGAAGGAGCCGCACGCGCATTCGATCAACCCCGACCCGGCCAACAAGTTCGTGTTCGCGGCCGACCTCGGCCTCGACAAGGTCCTTATCTACCGCTTCGATTCCACGAAGGGAACGCTGACGCCGAACGATCCGCCGTCGGTGTCGGTTGCTCCCGGTTCCGGCCCGCGTCACTTCGCCTTCCATCCCTCGGGCAAGTTTGCTTACGTCATCAACGAGATGGCTCTGACGATGACGGCGTTCAGCTACGACGCGGACAAGGGCGTCCTGAAGGAAGTGCAGACGATCTCGACGGTGCCGGCGCCGCAGAAGGGGAGTTCGACGGCCGAGGTCGTGGTGCATCCGTCGGGCAAGTTCCTGTACGGCTCCAATCGCGGCCAGAATACCATCGCGATTTTCAAGATCGATGAGGAGACAGGTAAGCTGACCCTCGTTGGCCACCAGGGCAAAACGATCAAGACGCCGCGCAACTTCGCGATCGAGCCGACCGGCCACTTCCTGCTCGTTGCCAACCAGGACGGCGACAGCATCAGCGTTTTCCGCATCGATCAGAAGAGCGGCGAACTGGAGCTGGTGGGCGAGCCGGTAACCGTGCCGAACCCGGTGTGCATTCGATTCCTGCCGGTGAAGTGACCGTCGTACCGCAAGCGCCGCGGCCCGCTCTGAAGGACGGGCCTACCTGCAGAAGCCCCCTTCAGGGGCTTCTGCATTTGGCCTGGTCGTTTACGGCCGGGCGACCGCGTCGGGCCGGTCATGCAGCCTAAAACTCGAGTGCATCGGGCCACCCCAGCGGCTGCACGATAATCTTGCCGTCGCCCATGCGCCCCGTCCGCGCAATGCTCGTGATGCGCTCCGATACCTCATCGACACGATTGTCGTTGACGCAAACGGTAATCTCCACCTTCGGCAAAAACGCCATCGTGTACTCGCTGCCGAGATAGCGGTCGAGATAGTTCTTCTGCCGGCTGTACCCTTTCACTTCGCGGACGACACAACTCGTCACGTCCATCTCGCCCAGGGCGCGCAGCACGGCCTCGGCGCGAAAGGGCTTCAGGACGATGGTCAGCAGTTTCATGCTCAATACCATCCGCCGGTGATTGGCAGCGTCTGGCCGGTGATGTAACTCGATTCCTCGCACGCCAGGAACAGGATCGCGTGCGCCACGTCCTCCGGCTTGCCGATTCGGCCAACAGGAATCTGCTTCTCGTACTCCGCCAGCACCTCGGGCTTGAGGCCCGTCAGCATCGGCGTCTGAATCACGCCCGGGGCCACCGCATTGACGGTGATGCCGCGCCGGGCCAGTTCCTTGCTCATGACCTTTGTCAGAGCGATCACGCCTGCTTTCGCCGCCGCGTAGTTCGCCTGGCCGTGAAAGCCAACCACGCCGGAAATCGAGGCGACATTGACAATTCGGCCGCCGTCGCTCAGCACGTCGGCCGCCAGTTTCGAGGCATAGAAGACGCCGTCCAGGTTGGTCTGGAGGACGCTGTGCCATTCGCCCGGCGTCATCTTCTTCACCGTCCGATCGCGCAGGATGCCGGCATTGTTCACCAGAATGTCGAACCTGCCCGCAACCTCCACCGCGTTCTTCATCAACGCCTCGACCGCCTCATACTTGCTGACGTCGGCTTCGAGGAGATAGACTGTCGCGCCGGTCTCGCGCAGTTTCGCGGCGGTCTCCTCGGCGTCCGTGCGATTCTGGCCGCCGGGATCGTCGAAATAGTTGAGCAGACAGACGGCCCCGGCGCGGGCGAATGCTTCGAGGATGGCCGCCCCCATGCCGCGCGAACTCCCGGTGACGAGGACCACCTTGCCGCTGAAATCGTAGCGGACCATCACTCCTTCTCCCTGACCATCACGACGCGAAATCCCATGCCCAGGCGAATCGACGGAGACAGTCCGAAGCGCTGAGCCGAACGGCATTCCTGCGGAAAGCTCACAAAGGAGCCGCCGCGAGCCACCCGCTGCGTCCCTGTCGCTGGCCCTGCCGGAACTGCCGCTGGACTCTGGCTGCAGTAGCGCGCGTCATACCAGTCGCTG
>JBBSDR010000704.1:0-4751 GCA_038240465.1 Gemmatales bacterium | reverse complement strand
GGAATACGACATCCGTCTTGAGTTTCGGCACCAAAGACCCCATGCCCACTTGACCGTCATCACCGACGGGAACCTGTCGAGGAACACAATCAAGGAACTCGTCAAGGGCTGGTGGGCCACGTCCTGCTCTGGAAGACCAACCAGCGTCTACTGCGACCGAGTAAAGACGGTCGTGGGCCACGCCAACTACGTCACCAAGAACATCAAGGATCGCAGTGGGGTCGAGATGCCGCCTCAAGACTGGAACGGACGGCGGTGCCGCCTCGTCTGGCGGTCAAGGGGGTTCTTGACGAAGAGCAAGGATCGTCTCTGGCAGGAGCAGCGAGCCGAGTGGTATCCTCAACCCGTGGCCTCTACCGTTCTGGCGACGGAGGGGAACAGCCCAGAGAACAGCCTGACCGCCAGGAAGAAAGCCATCCGCTCCGAAGCCGCATGCAGGCCCGGAACGTGGCTCATCGGCCATTCGAGGTGTCTAGGGGGGCGTTGCAACCGCTCTCACAACACGTCACTGGCGATTCCAGCCGCTCCACGGGGTCCGGGCAGTGGAAACGGTCAGGGGGCCATGATGGTCGTGCAGCAGAGCGGAGTGGACGAGTGGAGAAGTCGGATGAACGAGGCCGTGTGGTTGAGTGGCACCGACCCTGTGCCGATGCTGGAGTTCTTGCAGTGCAAGGTGAGCGACCGAAAACTGCGGTTGTTTGCGTGTGCTTGCTGCCGACGTGTCCTGTCGCTGGAACAACGACTTCCTCCTGATCTGCGTCTCCTGCTTGTGCAACCGCCAAGTCCAGAAGAATACAGAGCGGACATCGAGCTGTTCCAGAACGCTGTTGATCTGTCGGAGAACATCGCAGACGGAAGAGGGAACGATGAGCAACGGATCGTAGTGGATGACCGCTTCCGCAGGCATCCGGTCACGGGCTGCTCGGCGGGCTACGACCTCTGTAATGCGGCAAAGCCAACTTGGACTCCGATCGCGGCGTTTGAGTTCATGGCGTTGACCGCCGCCTTCGCTTTTCAAGAATCCCTGAATGCCGTTGCCGCTGCGGAGTTCAGCAGCCTTGCACGGGCGAGCATGTTCTTCTTGCAAACAGGGCCGGACGTGGCGGTTCGCCAACTTGAGCAGAACATGGCCCGGCTTCCCGACCCACGAACTGCTTACGAGAGTGCCTTCCGTTTCCAGCGTCACGATGGTGGCAACTGGCAATGGGTTGCGGACACGGAGGTAGACGAAGCCAACGGGTATGCTGTCCTTGCAGCCTTTACGACCGCTCAAGCCGAGAACTGCGAGTTGATCCGGGACATTTTCGGCAACCCCTTTCGCCCTGCGATCACCGACCCGTCCGTATTCCACTGGAACGACGCCACCGTGGTCAAGATCACACAGGGCGTCTACGACGACCGAGCTTTCGACCGCCTCCCGGTGGTGGGTGATGCCCTCGAAGATGCCGGCTGCACGAATGCCGACATCCTCGACCACTGCCGCCAGCCGGGGCCACACGACCGGGGATGTTGGGTCGTGGACCTGCTGACCGGACGAAGTTGACGCCCACACTCACTTATTGCCGCGTCCGGTGTGTTCGAGTACCTGATCGCGCTGTGGGAATTCATCAGACTCACGCGAAATTGATCCCGATCTGATACCACATTCCCGGCCTGAACGGCCGGGCTTTTGGTCGGAGAGCATACGCCGGCACGGGAGTGCGCGCGCCGCTCAAGCGAAACCACGGCCTCGTCCAGTCGATGTCGCGAGTCTGAGCGGTGACGCTCTTGTCGGCCGTGTCCGCGAATTCGATCGTCAGCTTCCATCGCCTCACCTGACTGCCGGGAATGGCCAGCACGTCGTGCGGCACGAAGAAGATGGGCTGTCGAGGAGTGTAACCGGGGCAGGCGGGCGTCCGTACCGAAGGAGCGAGGATGCCGCCCGCCGCGGGATGACGCGGGTCGGGGTAATGCCGCATGAGGTCGGCCAGCATCCTGGTTCCATCGTATTCGTTGGAGGACGGATTCAGTAACTCATAGGGCCGATGACGGAAGGTATGCAGCGCCAGGGGATCTTCCGAGTCGATCACCTGCGGCGGCTTGTGGAGAGTGAAACACCACAGGAGATGATCGCTAACGAACGGAAGAACAGGGGTCGGAACGGGAGAGGCAACGGAGGAGCTGCCGCCGATCATTTCCTGCAATCGGACCGCTTGATGAAAAGCATACTCCGCAATGCTGACCAGAGGATTTTCGGCCGCATAAACTGTCTTCTGATGCACGCGATTGTAACGACCGCCGGCCGAAAAGTAGGCGCCCGCACCTGACAGCACGACCGGCCAGGAGTGACCTTCTCCTGTTACCCGATAGAAGAGGGCCCCGTGGGCAAGGGTCTGGAGCATGGAGAATCCGCCGCCAGGGAAGGATCAAGAATCAGCCAGTATAGCTCTGAGGCAGGCCAGCAGGACAGTAATCCAGCCGGGACCGGGTTCGCGGAGTCGGTAGATCAGATGCTCGATCTCCGCCGAGGTGTCCTTGCGGTGTTTCACTTCTCCATTCCGGGGCGACGGAGGGTCTTCGACTCCTTCCCTGACAGGAGCGCGGATGAAATCGGCGAAGGCATGCCAGTCGTAGTGAAAGAACGATAGGAGCTCGCCGAGCATCCACTCAAGGTCAATCGCCCTCACCTCCGTTTCCGGATCGGCAACGATTGACTCCAGGTCTTCGTCTTGTCGTCGAGCGGCCTGAGTCGGCGAAAGCCCGAGCAAACGGAGCAGCTTGACCCGGTCGAAGCCGAGGACCTCTCCCCACCAGCGCAGCCGGGCCGGCCGTTCCCGCGGGTATACCTTGGTGAACTTCCGGACCTGGGCGTCAAGCTTCTGGTAAACGTCCATCGGGGCATCCTCTGTACCGGCCTGTTCGAGGGAGGTGCTTCTCTGGCCTCATTATCCCTCTGACCCATATGAAGTCAACTTGGGTCACTCGCCGATGATCTTGACCAGAACGCGCTTGGGACGATGGCCGTCGAACTCGCCGTAGAATATCTGCTCCCACGGGCCGAAGTCGAGCTTGCCTTTCGTGATCGCCACCACGATCTCGCGGCCCATGATCTGACGCTTCAGATGGGCGTCGGCGTTGTCCTCGCCGGTGCGATTGTGATGGTAGACGTCCGGCGACGGATTGAACGGCGCCAGTTCCTCCAGCCAGACGCCGAAGTCGTGATGCAGGCGCGTTCGTCGTCGTTGATGAAGACGCTCGCCGTGATGTGCATCGAGTTGCACAGGACCAGGCCCTCCACGACGCCGCTCTTGCGGATGGCTTCCTCGACCCGTGGCGTGATGTTCACGAAGGCCATCTTCGACGGGATATTCAACGTCAGGTATTCGGTGAAGGACTTCATCGTGCCGTCTCCGCAATCGACAGGCTCAAGTTCACGGCTTACTGGAACCATTGACTGTGCCGGGAGGTATGTACCAGACCGAAAGAACGTAGACGATACGATCCGCCTCCACGACCTCGAAATCCACACCAAGCGGAGGCACCGTCAAGGTCCTCACCGTATCAAAGCGCAGTTCCCCGCGCGTTTCGGGGTCTGTTGACAGCAGCATGTCAATGGCGTGAGCGGCGGAGGTGACGGCGTTGCGAACGGCTGCGTTCAGCCAGGCCGATGCCAACTCGTGTCCCGCGGCGGAGATCCAGATCACGGTATACTTCATGACTCCCCCAACTCCGCGAGGATTTCGGAGAGTTGGTGGCCTGTCCGCTGCTGCCGCCTTTGCTGGAGTTCCTCATCGCTGAACGGCGAGCGTGCGGTTCCTTCGCTGGGGGGTGAGACCGGATGAAAGTAGCCAACGGTACGGCCGGATTCGTCGCAAACCTCAAGAACGCTATCGAGCTTGTCGAGACGAGCCAGGAAAGCTGCATCCACAGTCAAACGGGTCATGGTAAAGGTCCTCCGAGGCGTGAAGTATTAGTTTCAATCTACCCGATTGGCCCTCGCGCCACAAGAAAGCTTCAATCGCCGTTCTCATGAGGTCGGATTGCACAGCGGCCGCTCGGAGGTTACGATGCAGCGAAAGGAACAGAGGCATTGCGGAGGGCCTATCATGAACACCAACGGCCAAGTCGTTCAGCAACTCGACGTCCTGCTCTATGAGCGCAATCGCCGGCTCATTCCGCAGGAAGACCTGGAACCCTACGCGGGCCAGTGGGTCGCTTTCAGCGGCGATGGTACATGCGTGTTGACGAGCGGTCCCGACCTGGCGACAGCGGAGGCAAACCTCGCCGCCCTTGGCATTCCGGGCAACTCGGTCGGCTGGGAACGAGTGCCTGGACTGGACGAGGACACCTGGCTGTGAGCCTGCGCTCTGCGTATCGTCGATTTCATGTTGGTGAAACTGCGCCAACTTTTGTTGGACTAGGCTGGCTTCCTGCAATTCCTCACCTCCACGTTCGACGGCGACCTCGAAGAGGTGGAATTGACCATCAACGCCTCCTATCCGGGCAGTTGACAGAAGAGGTATTCCGGAGGGCTTCACCATGACCGAGACCGAGTGGCTTGCCTGCACCGACCCGACGCCAATGCTTCAGCACTTAGACGGCAAAGCCAGCGAGCGTAAACTAACCCTCTTCATTTGTGGCTGCAGTCGGCACATCTGGCACCTGCTCACTGATCGGAGAAGAAGAAAGAGTGTTGAGATCGCTGAGCAATATGCGGAAGGGACGGTCAGCTTGGAGGAATTTCGGCAGGCAAGTCAAATAGCAGGGCAGGG
>JBBSDR010000703.1:0-4759 GCA_038240465.1 Gemmatales bacterium | reverse complement strand
GGCCTCGGCTGGGGCGCCAGCGTCACCGTCTTCGTGGGCGCCATGCTGCTGCTTCACTCGATGGACCCGCGCAAGTGGAACAAGAGCGCTCCCCGCGATGGCGAGGAGTATTTCAATCCTTCGGCCATGAGGACACCCGACAACAAGTTCATCCAGGCCGACACGCTCATGATGGATCAGTACTGCATGAAGTGTCATGCGGACATTTACAAGGACCACCTGCACTCGGCCCACAAGTTCAGCTCGTTCAACAACCCGGCTTACCTGCACAGCGTTCGCGAGACGCGCAAGGTGGCCCTGGAGCGCGACGGCAAGACCAACGCCTCGCGCTGGTGCGCCGGCTGTCACGATATCGTGCCGTTCGCCTCGGGCCAGTTCGACGATCCCAAGTTCGACGACGTTAACAACCCGACGGCCCATGCCGGCATCACCTGCACCGTCTGCCATGCCATCACGCACGTCAACTCGGCCCGGGGCAACGCGGACTTCGTCATCGAGGAGCCGCAGCATTATCCGTTCGCCAAGAGCGAGAATGCCTTCTTGCAGTACCTCAACAACCAGATGGTCAAGGCCAAGCCAGACTTCCACAAGAAGACCTTTCTCAAGCCGTTCCACAAGACGGCCGAGTTCTGCTCGACCTGCCACAAGGTCAGCCTGCCGGTCGAACTGAACCACTACAAGGAGTTCCTGCGCGGCCAGAACCACCACGACTCCTACTTGCTCTCCGGCGTCTCCGGCATCGGCACGCGCAGTTTCTACTATCCGCCCGAGGCGAAAACCAACTGCGCCCAGTGTCACATGCCGCTCAAGGAGTCGCGGGACTTCGGCAGCAAGGACTTCGACGGCAGCGGCGTCCGCAAGGTCCACAACCACCTGTTCCCGACGGCCAACACCGGCCTGCCCTGGATGCTCAGTCTGCGGCCCGAGGAGGTGCGCGGGCCGGCGACAACGGAGGGCTTCCGCAAGGCCGCGTTCGCTCATGCCGACTTCCTGCGCGGCACCGATCCCGAAGGCAAGGACAAAAAGCTCCGCATCGACCTGTTCGGCGTCAAGACCGGAGGCGGCATCGACGGCAAACTGACCGTGCTGCGGCCGGAACTGCCAAAGCTCAAGCCGGGCGCGAAGTACCTCGTCGAGGTCGTCGCGCGCACGGTCAACATGGGACACCCCTTCAGCCAGGGGACCGTTGACTCGAACGAGATTTGGGTCGATTTCAAGGCCAGCCAGAAGGGCAAGACAATCGCTCAGAACGGCGGCATGGTCGCGAAGAAGACCAGCAAGGGCGAACAGAAGCTCGAAGAACGGCCCTTCGTCGTACTCGACGATCGCGAGGTGGACAAGGCGTCTCACTTCGTCAACGTGCTGATGCTGGACCGCGAGGGCAATCGCATCAACCGCCGCAATCCGCAGAACATCTTCACGCCGCTTTATAACCATCAGATCCCGCCGGGCGCAGGCCAGGTGATCCACTATGAACTGACGGTGCCGGCACTGGACATGCTGGCGAAGGACGCACAGGGCAAGCCGGAGCCGATCCAGCTCGACGCCCGGCTGCGCTATCGCAAGTTCGACTTCGAGTACATGAGCCTGGTGCATCAGGGAGACGACAAGGTGCCGGGCCTGCCCGTGGTCGATCTGTGCGAGGACACGGTGCTGCTGCCGGTCGAGGGCGGCGTGGAGGTCGCGGCCCAGACGTCGCCGATCAAGCCGCCCTGGCAGCGCTGGAATGACTACGGCATCGGCTGCTTCCTCGAGGGCGGCGCCGGCGAACACAAGGGAGAACTGAAGCAGGCGCTGGAGGCGTTCCAGAAGGTGGCCGAGATGGGAGAAAAGGCGTCGGAGCCGCTCGTCAAGGGACTCGGGCTGCTGAACCAGGCTCGGGTCGCCTTCGACTTCGGCAACCTGGACCTGTCGGCCGACCTGCTCAACCAGGCGTCCGCGGCAGCCTCGAAGGAGAAAACCTGGCCGTGGTGGACCGTGGCCTGGCTGACCGCGAAGATCAACATCGAGAACGGCCAGACCGACAAGGCCATCGTGGACCTCGAGCAGGTCTTCGACGAGAAGAACCAGCCCCGCGAGAGGAAGTTTGATTTCCGCCGCGATTATGTGCTGCTGAACGATCTGGCCAACGCCTATTACGAGAAGGCTAAGATCGAATCTTCCGAGTTAAACCATCGCGAGCCAGAGAGGCGGAAGGTCGCCTTGAAAGAGCGAGACCGCTTCCTGCGAAAGGCCGTTGCCACGTTCGAGAAGACGCTGGCCGTTGATCCCGAAGACCTCGACGCGCATTTCGGTCTGGCCCAGTGCTATGCCCGGCTGGGCGAGTCGATGACGCAAATGGAAGCTCCCGCCGAGACAAAGAAGACGATCGGCGAACTGGCCGATGTCCTGGCCAGAAGCAAGCAGCCGCGCGACATCCGTATCGAGGCTGCCCTGCAACTGGGCGAGGCGATCGTGGCGCTGGGCAAGCAGAAGTTCAAGGTGGCGACCAAGTTGCCGGTGTGCAACGACCTGTGGAAGAAGCTCGGCCCGGTCTTCCGCGCGGAGCGCGACGCCACGCTCCAGGCGGCGACGGCCCATGTCCTGAGCCGCGTTCACGGCGAGTTCCACGCCATCTTCAAACCCGACGACCTGGCTGAAGCGCGTGCCAGGCAGAAGTTCCGCGCGAAGCCGGAGAACAAGTTCGCCGACCGCGCCGCACAGGCCATCGTCATCTACCCGACCAATCACCGCCCTTGAGCAACCCCCGCTTGTGGCTGCCCCCGCCAAGCCGCAAGCGGTTCGACAGGAGATATCACCATGCGCTCGATCGTGTGTACTGGACTCGCCCTCCTCGCCGCCGTCACGCTGCTGGGCCTGGGCTGCAGCGGCAGGAAAGTCGAACCGGGAGAGAAGCCCGACCTCGAAAAGGCGCACGAGCTTCCGCCCCTGGAGGGAGTCAGTGTCCCGAAAGTCTCCTTCACCGACGTCACCAAACAGGCCGGCATTCGCTTCACGCATAACAACGGCTACTCCGGCAAGAAGCTGCTTCCGGAGACGATGGGGTCCGGTGTTGCCTTTCTCGACTTCGACAACGACGGCCATCAGGACATTCTCTTCGTCAATTCGTGTCCCTGGCCGGGGCAGCGCGATAACGGGCAATCGACGCTGATGCTCTATCGCAACAAGGGCGATGGCACCTTCGAGGACGTCACGGAGAAGGCCGGCCTCAAGGTGACGATGTACGGCATGGGCGTGACCTGCGGCGACTACGACAACGACGGCTGGATCGACGTCTTCATCACCGGCGTCGGCGGCAACAAGCTGTTCCGCAATGACCGGGGCGTCTTCAAGGACGTGACGGATTCGATGAAAGTCGGCGGCGGCGGCGGCTGGACCAAGGCAGCGGCGGCGAAGGACTTCCTCGATCATGGCGAACCGCTCACCTTCTCCAGTTCGGCGACCTTCCTCGACTACGACGGCGACGGCAAGCTCGATCTGTTCGTGTGCAACTACGTCGTCTGGTCGCCGGCCATCGACGTCAAGCAGCCCTTCACCCTGGTGGGCTATGGCCGGGCGTACGGTCCGCCGAGTTCCTTCGAGGGCGCGTCGTGCTATCTCTATCGCAACGCCGGCGATCATTTCGAGGACGTCACCGAGAAGACCGGCATTCGCGTCCTGGACCTTGAGGGCGTCGGCGATGGGGCACGCCAGCGCGGCAATGGTAAGTCGCTGGGCGTCATCGTCTGCGACGTCGATGAGGACGGCTGGCCCGACATCATCGTCGCCAACGACACGACGCGCAATTTCTTCTTCCACAATGTAGCCGGGGAAAACGGCACTCGCGTCTTCAAGGAAGAAGGCACGCTGGCGGGGATCGCCTATCCGGTGGCATCAAACAAGGCGCGCGGGGCGATGGGCATCGACTGGGGCGAGTATCGTCCCGGGATGCATGCGCTGATTATCGCCAACTTCTCGAACGAACCGAACACGTTCCTGCGGCTGGACAATCCGAAGAAGCGCGCGTTCCAGGACGTGGCCATGGGCGAGGGCATCGCCGGCAAGAGCCATTCGCCGCTGAAGTTCGGTGCCATGTTCTTCGACTACGACCTCGACGGCCGGCTCGACCTGCTGACCTGCAACGGCCACCTGGAGCCGGACATCGCCCTGGTGCAGCCGGGACAGACGCACGCTCAACCGCCGCAACTGTTCTGGAACACCGGCCTCAAGAGCCAGCGCTCCTATGAGTATGTGACGGCGAAGGAGGCGGGCGGCGACCTGTTCAAACCAATGGTCGGACGGGGTTGCGCCTATGCCGACATCGACGGCAACGGCTCTCTCGACATCGTCCTGACGGCCAACGGCGGTCCGGCGCGGCTCTTGCGCAACAACGCCTGTGACGCCGAGGATCGCAATCACTGGGTGCGTCTGGTCCTCAAGGGCGATGGCAAGCGGAGCAATTGCAGCGCCATCGGCGCGCGGGTCGAGATCAAGGTTGGCGACAGTGTGCTGCGGCGAGAGGTGCTGGGAGCGCGTGGCTACCTGAGCCAGAGCGAACTGCCGATCACGGTCGGTCTCGGCAAGGCGACAAAGGCTGACAGCGTCACCGTCTACTGGCCGGGCAAGAACGCCGGCAAGCAGGTGATCGAGGACTTGCAGGCCGACAAGGTCCACGTCATCGAGCAGAAATGACCCTCCCGGTAGTGGGTAAGGGAGAGGGCCATTCCTCTCCCTCCCCGTTGTCGCGAGAGGGTCCATTCCCTCCATTTACCGGCGTGCC
>JBBSDR010000702.1:0-4760 GCA_038240465.1 Gemmatales bacterium | reverse complement strand
GTCTGGACGCTGGGCGGCACCAGCCATCACGACACCTTCGATCCCAAGCCGGACGCACCGGCCAGCGTGCGCGGCGAGTTCGGCACCGTCTCGACCGCCGTTCCGGGCGTGCGCTTCTCCGATGTCGCCCCACGCATGGCGCGCGAACTGCGCCGGTTCGGCCTGCTGCGCAGCCTCAATCCGCGCAACGGCTCGCACGGCAGCGCCGATGCGATCATGATGACGGGCCATCCGTTCAACCCGAACATGGTCTATCCGTGCTTCGGCTCGGTGGTCAGCCAGCAGAAGGGCTTCAAGACGCGAATGCCGCCCTTCGTGCAACTGGGGTCCGCTGTCGAGAAAGGCTTCGGCGGCGGCTCGGCCGGCTACCTGGGCATCGTCCACAACCCCTTCGAGATCCTGGCCGACCCGAACGTCGATCCGTTCTCGGCGCGCGACATCACGCCGCCGCCGGGCGTCGATGCCGAACGGCTGCGGCGCCGCAAGGGAATGCTGGGCGTGGTCGATGGCTTGCAGCGCCAGGCGGATCGGCAACCCGAGGCATTCGACTCACTCGACAAGCACTACCAGGCGGCCCTGAACCTGATCACGGCGCCGGAGACGAAACGCGCCTTCGAGATCGGCGTCGAGGACCCCCGCGTCCGCGACCGCTATGGCCGCAATCGTTTCGGTCAGAGCTGTCTGCTGGCGCGCCGGCTCATCGAGGCGGGCGTCCGCTTCGTCACCGTCAGCGATCCCAACTGGGATACGCACGCCGACAACTTCAAGTCGCTCAAGAACAGTCTGATGCCGCGGGTCGATCGGGGGCTGCCGGCCCTGCTGAGCGATCTGGAAGAACGCGGACTCCTGGACACCACGCTGGTCGTCTGGCTGACCGACTTTGGCCGGACGCCGAAGATCAACTCCGCTTCCGGGCGCGATCACTGGTCAACTGCGGCCTTCGCCATCATGGCGGGAGCGGGCATCCCCGGCGGCAGCGTTATCGGCAAGACCGACCGCGAGGGCGGCGCTCCCGCCGACGCCGAGTATTTCCCCGAAGACGTGGCCGCCACCGTCTACAGCAAGCTCGGCATCCCCCTCGATCTGACCACTTACACACCGGACGAACGGCCGATCCGGCTCAACGAGGGCCGGCCCATCCGCGAGTGGCTCTGAGACAGCCCCTCTCCTTGTCCGAATCGTAAAACGCACATAAAACACAACCGATACCATTCCGCCGGCCAGAGCCGGTGGGATGGCTGCGCCCTTCGTTTCCCGGACAAATGTCTGTCCGATCCCTCCGCTGCGCAAAGTCCACAACCCCGATAATGGAGGACCCCTGCCGATGAACGAGGACCTGTTGAGTCTGGATCCCCCGACCAATCTGACGCGAAGAGGCTTCGTCGTCACCACGCTGGCCGCCGGCTTCGCCCTGGCGGTGCAGCCCGTCACTGCCGAGACAATCACGACCGACACCAAGGGACTCGAGGCCGGCGAGGTCAAGATCCCCGTCAGGGAAGGTGAAATCCCTGCCTACCGGGCGATGCCGGACAAGGGCGGACCCTTTCCTGTCGTCCTGGTCGTGCAGGAGATTTTCGGCGTCCACGAACACATCAAGGACGTCTGCCGCCGATTCGCCAAGCTCGGCTACCTGGCCATCGCGCCCGAACTCTTCGCGCGCCAGGGAGACGTATCGAAGCTGACCGACATCAAGGACATCATTGCCAAGGTGGTCTCGAAGGTCCCCGACGCCCAGGTCATGACGGACCTCGACGCCACAGTCGCGTGGGCCAAGAAGTCCGGCAAGGGCGACACGGCGAAGCTGGGCATCACGGGTTTCTGCTGGGGTGGCCGAGTCGTCTGGTTGTACGCGGCCCACAACAAGGACCTGAAGGCGGGCGTGGCCTGGTATGGCCGGCTGGTCGGCAAGCCGGACGAGCTGCATCCGAAGCACCCGGTCGATCTGGCGGACTCGCTCAAGGCGCCCGTCCTGGGCCTGTACGGCGCGGCCGACATGGGCATTCCCGTCGCGACGGTCGAGCAGATGCGCAAGGCGGTCAAGGACGCGGAGAAGACAGCAGAGATCGTCGTCTACCCCGACACGCCGCACGGCTTCAATGCCGACTATCGTCCCAGCTACCGCAAGGACAAGGCCGAGGCCGGCTGGAAACGCTTGCTGGAGTGGTTCAAGAAATACGGAGTCGAGTAACCAGTCGAAAATCCGAAATCCGAAATCCGAAATCCGAAATCCGAAATCCGAAATCCGAAATCCGAAAAAAGACACTCGCGGGTGTGAACATGACCACGAACGGCAAGGAAAAAGTCTACGACCTCGAAGAGAGAACCTTCAGGTTCGCGCAACGAGTTCGGAGTCTGGTGAAGCGGATCCCGCGATCAGTGGGGAACTACGAGGACGGAAAACAGTTAGTGCGTTCCTCAGGCTCGGTTGGGGCGAACTACATTGAGGCGAACGAATCTCTCGGCGACAAGGATTTCCTCATGCGAATCAGAATCTCCAGGAAGGAAGCCAAGGAGAGCCGTTATTGGCTCCGTCTGCTCGACCTCGAAGGAAAGCCTGAACTCGAACCGGATCGGGTGGAACTGATCGGGGAGGCTGAGGAACTGACTCTGATATTCGGAGCCATCGTTCGGAGGCGTACTTCTTGATTTTTCGGATTTCGGATTTCGGATTTCGGATTTGTTGAGGATTTCGGATTTCGGATTTCGGTTGGCTCTGCTACAACTCCGCCGGCGGGAGACGGGTTCGCCAGGCCATTTCACGGAGGATTGGCCGCATGGAGTGGATGGGCGCCATCGGCGGTTTCTGGCTGAACACGCTGGCTTGGGTGACAGGGCTGACGATTGCCTTTGGCGTCCTGGTGCGCCTGATGCCCTGCAACCCCGGCACCTACTGGTGGAAGGACCTGCGCGGGGCGGGTACGGATTTCCTCTACTGGTTCATCGTCCCTTTGTTCCTGCGTGTGGTCGAGCAGCTGATGCTGCTTGCGGTCATGGCGCTGCTGTTCGGCACCTCGGATACGCTGCTCTTGCCGTTGGAATATCTGCCGCTGTGGCAGCAGTGCGCCGGGATTATGCTGCTCCAGGACCTCCTCCTCTACTGGATTCATCGCTTCTTCCACACCCGCGCGGCCTGGCAGTTTCACGCCATCCACCACTCGCCCAAACTGCTCGACTGGCTGTCCACAACGCGCTTCCATCCCCTCAACAATCTTCTCGCCTTCGGGCTGACGGATATCGTACTCCTGCTGCTGGGGTTCTCGCCCAAGGCCATCGCCCTCCTGGTTCCGTTCAACATCATTTATTCCGCGATGGTCCATGCCAACCTCAACTGGACGTTTGGACCACTCCGGTATGTGTTCGTCAGCCCTGTTTTCCACCGCTGGCATCACACGACTCAGGAACAGGGTCTCAACAAGAACTTCGCCTCGACCTTTCCCATTCTCGATGTGATCTTCGGCACGTTCTACATGCCCCCGGGACAGTTGCCGGAGCAGTTCGGCAATGGCGAGGCCAATTTTCCGGAGGATTTCTGGGGACAGTTCCTCCATCCCTTCCGGGGCAAGAAGACTCCATCTCAGAACTCCCGCGCGACCGGGATGCTGTGGAAGGGGCTGAAACTCGCGGCAGCGGCGTGTCTGCTGATTGGCGGCATGGCGCTGGAAAAACAGATGACAGAGCTTTACCGGTATCGAATTCATGAAGCGGAACTGGCGAAGCTACAGCGGTTGCGAGCCGAGTTGGCCCAGCACGCTCAGCCGCTCGAACTCGCTCTGCCGGGCCACCTGGGCGCGGTCCTCGGTGTGGCCATCAGCGCCGATGGCCGGCGGCTTGTCTCGGCGAGCGAGGATGGGACGATCAAGGTGTGGGACGCCGCGAGCGGTCAGCCCCTGCTCACCCTCATGGGACACACCCGTCCGGTTCGCAGTGTCGCCCTCAGCGCCGATGGCAGTTGCATCGTTTCGGGAGGCTACGACAAGACGGTAAAAGTGTGGGATACGCGGACCTGGGAGGAGAAGCTCAGCCTCACGGGACACACAGGCGGCGTCCTCAGCGTGGCCATTAGCGCCGATGGCCGGCATATTGTTTCTGGCAGTGGCGACTTCACGGCAAAAGTCTGGGACGCATCGACAGGCAACGCGGATCTCACCTGCAAGGGGCCGCGCGGAGCGGTCCTCAGCGTGGCGATCAGCGGCGATGGCCGGCGCATCGCCGAGGCACGCTGGGAGACAGTCAAGATCAAGGATTCCCGGACGGGTCAGGACCTGCTCACCCTGGAGGGACACACGGACCTTGTCGAGAGCGTGGCATTCAGTGCCGATGGCCGGCGGCTCGTCTCGGGAAGCGAGGATGGGACGGTGAAAATCTGGGATGCCATCACCGGCCAGGAACTTCGCACCCTCACGGGACACACGGGAGCGGTTTACAGTGTGGCCATCTGCGCGGATGGAAGGCGCATCGTTTCGGGAGGCGAGGACAAAACGGTCAGGGTTTGGGACACGGCAACAGGCCAGGAACTGCTCGTCCTCACCGGACATCTGGACGGTGTGACCAGTGTGGCGGTCAGCGGCGACGGCCGGCGCATCGTCTCCGGAAGCCGGGACTGCACGATGCGGATGTGGGACGCCGAGAAGTACATGCAGGAGAAACCGACCCGGCTTAGCGGAATCAGCCGCTAAGCCGCAAGCGGCAACGCACGATCAGCGCCGGCGCTGCCTCGATACCTGCTTCGTCCTCCCCCTCGGGGGTGCAGACTGCTGCTG
>JBBSDR010000701.1:0-4764 GCA_038240465.1 Gemmatales bacterium | reverse complement strand
TCATGCCGATGCCGTTGTCGCGAACTTCGAGCAGCACCGCATCGCCCTCCTTGTCCGCCTTGATGGCGACCTGTCCCTTCCAGGCCGCCGCCGCGATCAGGGCCTGACGCCGGGCAGTCTCGCCCAGGTCGGCCTTTCTTGCCTCGTCGCGCAAATGCAAGCGCATCTCGAATGTCGCGTCGCGGGCATTGAACAGCAGGTTCTCGACCGCCTGCTGCAAGTGCGACAGATCGCCATCAATCCATAAAGGCCCCTGTCCCACCTCCACCGAGAATTGCAGCTTCCAGCGATCCCAGGCCAGGTCGCGCCACGTTCGTTCGAGTCCCTGGAGGACCTCGCGCAGATCGAGCCGGCCCATCTCCGAGCGCGTCGGATCGCGACGCACGGTCTGCAAGATCTGCTGCAGCCGCTCTGTCACCATGCCCAGCGTTTGCCTCACTTCCTGTAACATTCTCGCCTGCTCCGCTGACACACCCTCCGCTTCGAGACAGCGCCGCAGCAGGTCGTTGGGCCGGACCAGCAGGTTCTTGATGTTGTGCGCATAGGACCCCGCCATGATGCCGATGCTGGCATACAGTTGCGACTTCATCTCGAGCATCTTTTGCTCGTATTCCTGGGCGGCAAGCCGTTCCTGGAGCAGGCCATGCTCGGCTTCCTGCTGCCGCCGTTCGGCTTCCTGACGGCGCAACTCCTCTTCCAGCAGCAGCCGTTCGGCCTGATCGACCTGCTGTTGAGCTTGCTGCTGCCGGCGATTCTGCTGCCGCTCGCGCCGCTGCACAAAGATGACCCAGGCGAAGGCAACGCCGGTGGTCACGATGGCCAGCACGCTCAGTTGCCTGACACGCTCGCCGCGCTGGGACTCCATGCTCTGCCGCTTGTCGTAAGCGTGCAGTTGATAGCGAACCCGGACCTCAGCGCGCGATCCAACCGCATGCGTCAACTCCTCGTAGTCACCGGAGCCGGTCGGCAGCAGCGAGTCCCAGACGATCGGCTCGGCTTCCTTGTTTGGGAACAGGGCCTCGTCTGCCTTGCTTTTCTCGAAGAACACCGCGATCTGGTAAATCGTCGGAAACACAGGCAGCGTGCCGCTGTACACTTTTGTCGGCGGAGTGCCGAGAGTATCGAGGAACTCGAGGACCTTGTCGCGCGTTTGGCTCAGCTTCACGCGTGCGTGGATCAGTTCGTCGTTGCTCGCCGTTTCGTCCTTGCGGTTGTGGCCGCGGACTTGATCGAGCAGGGCCACATACTCCTCGACCATGCCGGGCAGGTTGCCGCGCGCCTCGTCGATCCACTCGTGCAGGATGGTCTGATCCTGGGATTTGCCGCTGGAGAGCCAGTCCTGCACCGGCTCCCACAGTGAGGCGACAACGAGTCCCCACAGGAGCAACGGCAGGATCAGCACCCGGCCATGGGTCCACCAGCGATGAGGTGCGGCTGTCATTCGGAGCGCGCCCCTGTGTAGAAGACGCGGATCGGTTTGCCGCGTTGCAGCCAGGCCGACCGCTCCGGCTGCCAGGCGGCGACGACAATCTGGGCCTCGGGCAAACAACGTTCGTTGTGGAAACTGGGACGGAGCCAGACGACGTGTTCGCCGGTCCCGCCGCGGCGATTGCCCTGCGAATCGAACAGGTACGGCCCCTCGTCTCCGAGAGTGACACGCTCTTCGCGGACACGGAGCAGCCGCAATCCGTCGCGCAACTCGTCGGGTTCCCGGCACAGGTTGCCCTGATGCGTACTGGCCTGGATGAGGGCGTCGATGATGTCCTGATAGAGGAGCAGGTCCTCGGTGCCGCTGGCGGCGTTCCCTGGCTCGCTGCTGGTGACTTCTCCGACAGGGTTGTTGTGGCAGAACAGCAGCAGCGAGCAGGGCAAGTCCTGGATTGGCCAGGTCACGTTGCGGTCGCGCAGGATGGTGTTGAACGCGATGGCGTCGCCGGAAGCGAGGACGAAGCGGCGCGTGCGAATTGGCGACAGCCGGCACATGCCGCGCACCAGCCGGCGCGATGGTCCCGACTGGCCCGACAGCACGAGCAGGCAGCGGCGCTGGCGCGGATGCGTGTCCGAGTTCTCGAGGATGTCGAGGGCGGCAGTGGCCTCGTACCGATTGGGACGATCGAAACTGCCGACGCTCCAGGGAATGGAATTTGCCCATAGATAGGGGGCGTCAGGCGGATGATAATGCTCCACCGTCAGCGTGCCGAGGGGAAAGCCGCCATTTCCCGCGAAACCCGCACTGAGGCCCCAGTCGGTGGCCACCCCTGTCGCAACTCTGCGCACCAGGTTTGGCTCGATCGCGTCGAGAAAGCCGCGAATGAGGTCCGCGGAGTAGGGATCATCCTTCCATTCGACGGTGTAAATGGGAAAGGCGTCGGGGCGGAGTTCATCCTGTCCCCAAATGAATCGGGTGATGGCCTCGCCCATCTGGCGATTGCTGAAGCAAAAGCGGAACGTGCGGGCGGGATAGAGATCAATCAACGGCACACTGTCATCGGGATCGGCAGGCGCCGTCTCCGAGGGTACGCGGTCGGCCGTGGCGGTCGTCAGCAAGAGCAAGGGCCGGTCTTTCTCGTCGAGATCCGCGACGGCCTGGCGCAGTTCGCGGGCTTGCTCGGTGGCGCTATCGGTGGTCGTGCCGCCGATGATGGCCAGGGGAGGAGTCCGGGCGTGAACCAGGGCCTTGAGCCAGTAGCGAGCGTTCCATTCGTTCGTCAGCTTGTACCAGCGGATGCGCAACTTGCCCTTCTGGCCCGGCAGCGGCACGGCAATCTCCGGAACGCTCGTCGTCAGGCGCGGGAAGGTCTCCGGGCCGGGTTCAACTCCGGTGACGGCGACGACGGCCTGAACGAAGCGCTGCCAGGCGGTCGTCGAGGTGGCGTAGTTGAGCCAGGCAATTTCGCGGTCTTCCTCGGCGGCCGGCAGCGGCACGGGACGCGAGGGTAACCGGGTCGAGTAATAGACCCACGCGACAGCGGCAACGACGAGGACGCCGACGAGGACAAAGAGAGCGGAAGGCCGAAAGAGCCATCTCATGATGCAACCTCGCGCCGCCGGGGCGGAACCGTTCGCCGATGCGGATCAGCCAACGGCTGGCTTCGCAGGCGATGGCCAGCCGTGCCTGTTCATTGTACAGTGCGAAGAACCTGTCTCTCCCTTGAGGAATCGATCATGGACAGTCCTCTGACTCTGATCATTTGCGGCGCTTCCGGCGACCTGACGGCTCGCAAGCTGATCCCGTCTCTCTATCGGCTCGGACACAAGGGACGCCTGCCCGAGGGACTGCGGATCGTCGGCGTCGCTCGTTCGCCGTTCACCGACGACAGCTTCCGCGAGAAGATGGCGGCCGCGACGAAGGAACACGCCAGGCGCGAATGGTCCGACGATAGCTGGAAGTCCTTCGCGAAACGCCTCTCCTACGCCCAGGGCGACGCGACTCGGCCCGACGGCCTCACGCATCTGTCGGAGTCGCTGAAACAGGCGGAGGGAGGCAAGGGCGGCCGGCGGCTGTTCTATCTCGCGGTGGCGCCGGACCTGTATTCCGGCATCGTGACCAACCTCGACAGTGCGGGACTGCTGCACGAGGAGGGCGGCTGGCGACGGCTGATTATCGAGAAACCGTTTGGCCGCGATCTGGCGACGGCCCGCGCGCTCAACGAGGACATCCGCTCGAAACTGCGCGAGGACCAGGTCTATCGCATCGATCACTATCTCGGCAAGGACACGGTGCAAAACATCCTGGCGTTCCGCTTCGCCAACATCCTGTTCGAGCCGCTGTGGAACTCGCAGTACATCGAACATGTGCAGATCACCGTTTCCGAGAAGGTCAGCGTCGAGGACCGGGGCGCATACTTCGATCGGGCCGGCGTGTTGCGCGATATGTTCCAGAACCATCTGCTGCAACTGATGACACTGATCGCAATGGAGGCGCCGGCGCGATTCAACGCCGATTCGCTGCGCAATGAGAAGGTGAAGGTCCTCGACGCCATGACCCCCCTGAGCGCCGAGGAGGCGGCGAGCCGCATGGTGCGCGGCCAGTATGCCGGTTACCTGAAGGAGAAGGGCGTGGCCTCGACGTCGCGGACGCCCACCTATGCGGCCGTGAGGCTGAACATCGCCAACTGGCGCTGGCGTGGTGTTCCCTTTTACCTGCGTTCGGGGAAAGCGCTGGCGGAGCGGAGCAGCGAGGTGATCGTGCAGTTCCACTGTCCGCCGCACTTGATGTTTCCGCTGCCCGAGGGGATGGCGCTGGAGTGCAATCGGCTTGCGCTGTGCATCCAGCCGGACGAGGGAATTCACGTCAGTTTTCAGAGCAAGGTGCCGGACCAGGAGGGGATGAAACTGCAAGCATCGAACCTGGAGTTTCACTATCGGGATGCCTTCAAGGAGACGCCGATTCCCGAGGCGTACGAGCGTCTGCTGCTGGAAGCGGTCCACGGAGACGCCTCGCTGTTCATGCGCGCGGACGAGATCGAGCGTGCCTGGGAGATCATGGACCCCTTCATCCAGGCGAGCGAGAGCGAGTCGGTGTCGAAGCCGGAGGAATACGCGGTTGGTTCGCAGGGGCCGGCGGGGTCGGATGAGTTCCTGAAGCGCGACGGCCGGGCGTGGCTATCGCTGTGTCATCATGGCTGAGAGTTCGACGGGCAAGCAAGGCCGTCCGCTACAATGAGGGCGAGAACGGCCATTCAGGAGATACGAGCAATGCCGAAGTTAACGGTGGACGGCGTGGGAACATTCGACGTGCCGGCGAACAAGCGTCTGGTGCTG
>JBBSDR010000700.1:0-4767 GCA_038240465.1 Gemmatales bacterium | reverse complement strand
TATTTCACGTCGCCGTCGCCATCGCTCGATTCCGGCAGATAGTTTTCCTCGAATTCCGCGAAGATTTCCTGGTACGGCTTGCGCAGCGTGTTCGCCAGCACGTTGAGCCGACCGCGATGGGTCATCCCCATGACGATCTCACGCACGCCCAGTTCCGGCGCCAGTTCGACCAGCGCTTCGAGGATCGGAATGAGCGTCTCGGCTCCTTCCAGCGAGAAGCGTTTCTGGCCGACGTAGCGCGTGTGCAGGAAGCGCTCGAACATCTCGGCATGGTGCAGTTGGCCAAGGATGCGGAACTTCTTGGTGCGGTCGAACAGGGGCTGGTTGAGGTTTGGCTCCATGCGTTCCTGGAGCCAGCGGCGAATGCCGATGTCCTGGATGTGCAGGAACTCGACGCCGATGGTCCGGCAATAGGTCTGTTTGAGGGCGGCGACGATGTCGCGGAGCCGGCCCTGCGGCAGACCGAGGAAGTTGCCGGCGTGGAAGATGCGATCGAGCTGGCTGTCGTCGAGGCCGAAGACTTCCAGTTCGAGCTGCGGATGTGACAGGCGCTGCTCGGTGAGCGGATCGAGGCGGGCGAGGAAATGGCCCAGGTCGCGATAAGCCTCGATGAGGCGCACGACGGCGGCCTGGGCGGAGGCGTCGGTCGTGGTGGTGGCCAGCGGATGCGTCGAGTCGGCCGCCAGCTCGAAGCCCTCGAAGAAGAAACGCCAGGTCTCATCGACAGCGGCGGGATCGTCTTGCCAGCGGCGGTAGGCGGACTCAATGGCGTCGAGGTTCCAGCGCGTGGCGAAGCGTGCGCGAATCATGATAGCGTTGTTCCGATCGGTCGCGGGTTCTGGAGGTTGTCTTATGGAAGAGGCGCATGCGGGCGAGTTCGGGAGTGTCTCGCACTCGCTCCGCGGGGGAACGAGGAGGAGATCGCGAGCGTATCAGATGTAGGACAGCAAGGCTCGTTCGTGTACTCTATGGGGAAGGGCAAGCCCGGCCCGCGCGAGGATTGAGTGATGCATCACACTCCCGCTCCGAACCGGCCCACTCTCGCACCTGTCGCGGCCACGCCGACGGCCGGGGTGTCGTCGGCGCGCTGTCCAATGGCTTTTGTCTCAGGATCGGGAAAAGGTCTGACGTGTGAAACGGTCAAGCTGCTCCGCCATCGCCTCGGCATCGCCGCTCTCATCACACTATTCCCCAACGCCTTCTTCCTGGTCCTGAACCTGGCCGATCCCGAAACCTCGTCGCGCTGGTTCGGCGTGAGCGGACGGTTGTTCGATCTCCTTGTCGTCATCGTCGCTGCCGGCATCGCCCTCCTGCTTTGGGGCCGCCGGCCGCTATCGGCCTCGACGCTGCGGCGGCTCGAAATCGTGCTGTTCGGCACCACGGCGGCCTTTTTCGCCTGGCTGCAAGCGCGCCTGCTGATCGATCCCGACTTCCTGGACTGGATCCGCCGCAGCGCCACGACCGGCACCCGGCGCCAGGTCTTCACCACGGTCATCACGGCCACCGGTTTGCGCTGGTTCTTCCTGATCGTCCTTTATGGCGTCTTCATCCCCAACACCTGGAAGCGCTGCGCCCTGCTGGTCAGCCTCGTGGCCCTGCTGCCTCTGGTGCTGACCCTGGTTCTGGCCGTGCAGGACCCGCGTCTGGGGCCGATCCTGCTGACACCGTTCCTGATCCTGACCATGATCATGATTGCGGCGGTGGCCATCGCCATTTCCGGCTCGCTGCGCATCCACACGCTGCAACAGGAGGCGGAGCAGTATCGCAAGCTCGGCCAGTATCGCCTGCACGAGAAGCTGGGGGCCGGCGGCATGGGCGAGGTTTACCTGGGCGAACACGTCCTGCTGCGCCGTCCCTGCGCCATCAAGCTGATTCATCCCGACCAGGCCGGCGACGCCCGGCAACTGTCGCGCTTCGAGCGCGAGGTGCGGGCAATGGCCAACCTGACGCACTGGAACACGGTCGAGATTTTCGACTATGGCCGGACCGAGGAGGGGGTCTTCTTCTATGTCATGGAGTATCTGCCCGGCCTGAACCTCGAATCGCTCATTCAGAGAAACGGCCCACTGTCTCCGGGCCGGGTGGTGCATCTGTTGCGGCAGATGTGCCTGGCCCTGCGCGAGGCGCACGGCATCGGTCTGTTGCATCGCGATCTGAAGCCGAGCAACATCATCACCTGCCAGCGCGGCGGCTTTCACGACGTTGTTAAGTTGCTCGATTTCGGCCTGGTGCAGGACCTCGCCGTCAGCGCGGAGGCGATGAAGCTGACGATGCAGGGGACGATCCTCGGCTCGCCGCCGTACATGTCGCCGGAGCAATCGCGCGGGCGACACGACCTGACCCCGGCCAGCGACATCTACTCCGTCGGCGGCATGGCTTATTTCATGCTGACCGGCCAGCCGCCCTTTGTGCGCGAGACAGTCATGGAACTGCTGATCGCTCATGCCAGCGAGCCGGTGACACCGCCGAGTACGCTGCGTCCGGACATTCCGGCAGACCTGGAGGCGGTGGTGATGCGCTGTCTGGAGAAGGAGCCTGGCAAGCGCTTTGCGGATGCGGAGAGTTTGGAGCGAGCGCTGGCGGCCTGTGCCTGTGCCTGTGACTGGAAGGAAGAGATGGCGGCGGAATGGTGGCGCAGTCATGGCGAAACGGTGAGTGTGCGCCGCCCCGAAACCACCGATGATGCCCGCACGCGCCAGTTGCCGCGGTGGTCGTTGTGAAACATCGGGCCGCTTGCGGCTTAGCGGGCACCCTGCTAAGCCGCAGGCGGCGAAACCCCGGATCCTCATGCGCATCCTGTCCCTGGACGTCGGTCCGTCATCGGTCAAGGCCGCCGTTCTCGATGTGGAGCGTGCCGTCCCTGTCGGTCCAATCGCCTGCATCCCCTTCGATCTCGATCATCCAGTTCCCGAGGCCGCCGAACTGCCGGTGGATCGTCTCTGGTCTGCCTTCACGCAGGCCGCTCGCCAGGCGACACGGGGCCAGGAGGGCATCGAGGGCATCGGGCTCTGCTGCATGACTCCCGCTCTCGTTCTGCTCGACGACAAGGACCGGCCGCTCGCGCCGATCTGGACGCCGCTGGATCGCCGCGCCCGTCCGGCGGCGCGTCAGGTGTGGGCGGGGGCCGGCGAGGAGTTCCTCAACAGCACCGGCATTCGTCCTCTGCCCGGCGACTGCTCGGCGATCATGTTCCGCCAGATCCTCACGGGGGAAGCGTACCTCTACCGCAAGGTGAAGTCGTTTCTGCACGTCAACGGCTGGCTCGGCATGAAACTAACGGGCGAGAAGCGTTTCGATCACGCCAACGCGAGCGCCAGCGGTCTGTTCAACACCATGACGGATCGCCAGTGGTCGCCGCGCTGGCTGGAGTTGTTCAATCTCGATCCCGCCTGGGTGTCGCCGGTTGTGTGCGGCTCGACAACCCTCGGCGCCCTGCGCAGCGCCATCGCTGTTGAGTTGGGAGTCTCGCCCGGGGTGCCGGTCAAGCTCGGCACGGCCGACCTCTCCAGTGCCATGCTCACGGCCCGGATGAAGCCCGGCGAACTGCTGCACATCGTCGGTGAAACGCAGGTTCTGGCCGCGATTGTCGAGAAACCGATTCCGGACGCCCGCCGGATGACGCGCCTGCTCGGTGTCGGCGATTCCTTCATGCACATCACTCACAACCCTGTCGGCGGCGCGGCGCTCGAATGGCTGCGCAAGCTGTGTTTCCTCGATCAGACGAAGGACGAGTTCTACTCAAGGACGATCGAGGAAGCCCTGAAGCGCACGACGCGGGTGACGCTCGATCCGCCGCACCTGGCTGGCGACCGGCTGGAAATCGAGGCGCATCGAGCAGCCTTCCGCGACCTGACGCTGTCGAGCGATCGCCTTGATTTGCTGGCCGCCCTGCTGAATGAGATGCGGCGACAGCATCGCAAGGCGCTCGAATCGCTGGGCGCCGGCGATCACTTCAAGCGTATTGTGCTGGCAGGCGAGGGAGCGGACATGGTGAAGCGATTGCTGCCGGATTACGCGATAGCAACGGTCGAGTCGCTGGAGGAAGGCTCGCTCCTCGGGGTCGCCTGGCTCTTCCATATCCGGCTAGCGTGAGACGAGTGCATCAGGCACGCGAGCGTCTGGGTATTTTCAAGGCAAATGAAGGCATATTGTCTTTTGTCGATATCGGAGAGTGCGCGGTGAGTTACGATGAACGTGGGCGCACTTTCCGTTCCATTCCACAGCGCCCTGCACACACCAACCGCCCAAAATGCGTTCGGGGTGCGCACTGACATGAGATCATCTTCCGCTTGATTCTCCTCGCGGCATTCGCTATCCCTCCTCCCATTCGTAGAAGCGAATAGATCGCGGAGAAAGCCATGGCAACGAGGCGAATGTTGGCGGCCTGCGTCATCCTGGCCAGTTGCGCAGCAGGAGGATGTGGCACCTTCCTGAATCTGAACGATTTCCACGGGGGAGTTGCAGGACAACCCTACGAGGTGTACGGCGGTGTCCATAACGATCTTCAGTTTGCCGAGTTGGGGTTGAGCTTGCCCCTCGAAGAAGTCAAATCCATCAGACTGGAAACGGCTGCTGGCCTCATTCCTGCCTGTTTCACCAGTGCGGTGGTCGTTAGTGCTGCGGTCGTGGACATGCCATTGTCGCTCCTTGGGGACACACTGACACTTCCGTGGGTGCTGATGGAAAATGCTTCCCACTCGAGCTTCTCCGGCGAGCCCGTTCCTTCCCCCACAGTCGAACCGCGGGAGAAGCAAAAAGACAAGACGG
>JBBSDR010000699.1:0-4772 GCA_038240465.1 Gemmatales bacterium | reverse complement strand
GCTTACGCTGCCGCAGTCAAGCAACTGGAACGCCTGATTACTCATGAGGTCGCCGACAAGAAACTTCCTGCCCTGTCGATTGCCCTGGTCGATGACCAGACGATTGTCTGGGCAGCCGGCTTCGGTTTCGCCGATCCGAAGGCTCGCAAACCCGCGACGGCCCAGACAGTCTATCGCGTCGGCTCGGTATCCAAGCTGTTCACGGACCTTGCCATCATGCAGCAGGTCGAGAAGGGAGAGCTGGACCTCGACGCGCCCGTGTCGCGCTATCTGCCGGACTTCAAGCCGGACAATCCCTTCAACAAGCCAATCACCCTGCGGCAGTTGATGACGCACCGTTCCGGCCTGGTTCGCGAGTCGCCGGTCGGCCATTACTTCGACCCAACGACGCCGGCGCTGTCGGAGACGGTCGCCAGCCTCAATCGGACAAAGCTCATTTACCCGCCCGAGCAGCGCATCAAGTATTCCAACGCCGGCGTCGCCACCGTTGGGCGAGTCCTGGAAGTGGCGCGCAAGAAGCCCTTCGCCGATTACCTGACCTCGACGCTGCTCGAACCGCTGGGCATGACGCGCAGCAGTTTCGCGCCGACGCCGGACCTGCAAAAGGACCTGGCGAAGGCGGTCATGTGGACCTATCAGGGCCGGGAGTTTCCGGCTCCAACGTGGGAACTGGGCATGCCTCCCGCCGGCAGCATGTACACGACCGTCCTTGACCTCGCCCGGTTCCAGAGCGTGCTGTTCAACGGCGGCGAGGGAGCGAAGGGACGCATCCTGAAGAAGGAGACGCTCGAGTCGATGTACAAGCCGCAGTTTGCCAAGAAGGACGAGAAGAGTGGTTTCGGCATCGGCTTTTCAGTACGCGAGTGGCAGGGACGGCGCCGCATCGGTCATGGCGGGGCAGTCTACGGCTTCGCGACCGATCTGTCTTTTCTGCCCGAGGACAAGCTCGGCGCCATCGTCGTCGCCTCGCGCGATGTGGCCAACGCCGTCACCACGCGCATCGCCGACGTCGCTCTGGAAGGGATGCTGGCCGTCAAGAACAAGAAGGAGCTTCCCGAGTTGGAGTTCGCCGAGCCGCTGGCTCCACGCGAGGCCCGCCAACTGGCCGGGAAGTATGTCTGTGGCGACAAAACGCTCGACATCGAGGAGAAGGACGGCCGGGCGCGGATGTGGATAACGCCGCCGGGCATGCGGGTCGAACTGCGCAAACTCGGCGACGTCTTCGTGACTGCCGACCTGCTCAGCCAGGTAACGAAGATTGCCTCGGAAGGCGACAGCCTGATGATCGACAAGGACGTCTACAAGCGCCAGACAGTGAAGAAGCCCGCGCCGCCGAAGGAGGCGTGGAAAGGCTTGATCGGCGAATATGGTTGGGACCACAACGTCCTCTACATCCTCGAAAAGGACGGCAAGCTGCATGCACTGATCGAGTGGGTCTTCTCCTATCCGCTGGAGGAAGAGTCCGAAAACGTCTTCAAGTTCCCCGCCGACTACGGCCTGTATCACGGCGAGAAGTTGATCTTCACGCGCAACGCGCAGGGCAAGGCGACCAAGGTGGAGGCGGCGAGCGTGGTCTTCGAGCGGCGCAAGCTCGACGGCGAGGACGGCAAGACGTTTCGCATCCAGCCACGCCGGCCGATGGCCGACATTCGCAAGGACGCTCTGAATGCGGTGCCGCCGGCGTTTCGAGGAGAATTCGACAAGCCCGACCTGGTCGAACTGACAACCCTCGATTCGACAATCAAGCTCGACGTGCGTTATGCCTCGACGAACAATTTCGTGGCCGAGCCGTTCTACGAATCCGCGAAGGCATTCTTGCAACGCCCCGCCGCCGAGGCGCTGGTACGGGTCCACAAGAAGCTGAAGGCGGAGGGTTGCGGACTACTGATCCACGACGGCTATCGGCCGTGGTTCGTGACCAAGATGTTCTGGGACGCGACGCCGGACCACTTTCGCATGTTCGTCGCCGATCCATCGCAGGGTTCACGTCACAATCGCGGCTGTGCGGTCGATCTGACCCTGTATGATCTGAAGACGGGCAAAGCGGTGCCGATGACGGGAGGATATGACGAGTTCTCGGATCGCTCCTATCCCGGCTATCCGGGTGGCACGTCGCTCCAGCGCTGGCATCGCGAGTTGTTGCGTCACGCGATGGAGGCGGAGGGCTTCACGGTTTACGAGGCGGAGTGGTGGCACTTCGACTACCGCGATTGGAAGAAGTATCCGGTGAGCCACACCGCGTATGCGCCCTTCGACGCTGCCCTGCTTGGGAAGCTCGGCGGGAAATGAGAGGGTCGCAAGCTCAGGGTTTGGGCGATTCCACCGTGTGTGTTTCGGAGGGACCCTTGCCCCAGAAGAAGACTAGGGCGACGACGCCGAGTAGGGGAGCGAGGCCGGCCATCGTCAATCCAACGGCGTAGGAGCCGGTTTTCGCTGCGGTGTCGCCGACTGCCTCATGCAGCGGCGCCATCGCCAGCCAGCACATGCAGCCCAGGACGCCGGTGACCTTGCCTTGATGCCGTGCCGTCAATTCCTGGCCGAACGAGTAGTAGTTGGGGAACAGGGCGAGGGATGCGAACCCGATCACAAGCAGCAAACCAAGCAGCAACGGACCCCGGTCCAGAAAGGCGACGACGGCTCCGAGGCTGCACAGGGCGGCGGCCAGCGCGAAGACAGTCAAGCGGCTGGCGTGGACCGAGAGGCCGCGTTTCGACAGCAGCAGGGCCGCGGCCCCGGCACCCAGGGAGCCAAGGTCGGCGGCGACGTAGTAGGCGATCGTGAACCAGTTCATGAAGTCCTTGTTGTAGCCATGCTGCTTCTGCAAGATCAGCGGCAGCCAGGCGCGGAAGAATTGCCAGGTGCCGTTAATCATCACCACCACAACCGCCAGCACCCAGAAGCGGCGGAAGAACACCGGCCGCGACACGCCCGCGTCATCGCGGGTCATGCTCCGTAGCCACAGGAACACGCCGGCAATCCCTGCCACGCTGATGAGGACGCTGATGGCGAACGGCGACCAGTCCGGCAACTCGCGCAGGATCTGGACTAGTTCGGCAGGCAGCCAGTCGGGCGGTTCGTCGAGTTTGCGGAAATGGTCGAGCCTGCGGACGCCGATTTTCACACCGAACAGGGTAGCCAGCAACAGCAGGATGCCCACAGGTGGCGGAGCGGTGGATCGAGGAGTGTTCAGGTCCGTCGAACGGACGGACGCCAACCAGAAGAACACCCAGGCAATGCCCATTCCGCCGACGAGCAAGAATGGATAGCGCCAGGTGCCGTTGCCCTCCGGCAAGGCGAGGATGAGCAGCGGAGTGAGGATGGAGCCAAGAGCGGCGCCGCTCTGGAGGATGCCGTTGCCGAGCGAACGCCGGGCCGGCGGCATGATGTGCTGAGTGGTCCGCAGCGCGCAGGGCCAGTGACCTGCCTCGGCGAAGCCGAGAAGGATGCGGCAGGCGAGCAGACCAAGGAATCCATTGACCAGGCCCGTGAGGAACCCCGCGGCCGACCAGACGAACAGCGCGGCGGGATAGAGCCAGCGGACGTTCCAGCGATCCACCATCCATCCCATCAGGACGGCGCCGAGTGCGAAGGCATAAGAGAAGGCGGATTCCAGTTCGCCGTAGCCGGACTCGTCGAAATGCAGTTCCTTCATGACATAGGGCGACGTCTGGCTCAGCGTCAACCGATCCATGTAGTTGATCGTCGTGGCCAGCAAGAGCAGCCCGCAGACCCACCATTTCCAGTAAGGTCCCCGAGCGGACGGGCCGGAAAGCGATGGGTTTTCGGACATCAACGGCAGCACCTCCGAGGCGATGCCAACCAATGTACGGGACGCACCGGCGAGCGGCACGGCGTAAGCGTGCCGGTTGCCCCGCCGGCGAGCGGCACGGCGTAAGCGTGCCGGTTGACAGTTGTTGGTTGACGCTCGCACTGACCGCTTGCAGGATGAACGATTGATGTCCCCTCATGCGAAGGAGTCTCGAATGTCGCTACTCATCGTCGGCACTCGCAACGTCAAGAAGCGTCAGGAGATCCTCGAAATCCTCCACGACCTTGGTATCGAGGTGCGCGATTTGACCGGCTATCCCGACGCGCCGGAAGTGATCGAGGACGGCAAGACATTCGAGGAAAACGCCCGCAAAAAAGCGGTGACGCTGGCTCTGCATCTGAAGGAGTGGGTCCTCGGCGAAGATAGCGGTCTTGTCGTGCCGGCCCTGAATGGAGAACCAGGCGTCTACTCGGCACGCTATGCCGGCGAGGCGCACGACGACGCCGCCAACAACGAAAAGTTGCTCCGCGAACTGGCGCAGAAGCCGGACGATCGGCGTGCGGCCTACTATGTCTGCACGGCGGCGCTGGCCGACCCGGCAGGCGAGGTGAAAGCGGTCGTCGAGGGCCGCTGTCACGGCGTCATCATCAAGGAGTATCGAGGCACGGGCGGCTTCGGCTACGATCCACTCTTTCTGATTCCGGAGTATCACCAGACGTTCGGCGAGCTGAGCGCGCGCGTCAAGCACGCCCTGAGCCATCGTGGCCGGGCGCTAGCACAGTTGCGACCCTTGATTCGGAAATGCCTCGCCGTGCTGGCGTCGGGCGGGTAATGCGATTTGGCGTAGGCGTTGTTCTGTCTACCTCGCTGTCACGATCCGGTGCAAGATGCCTAGTTGGACAGCGCCACTTTCTTGGATGAATCCTACGGAAGTGCACGTGGAGAAGGAAGTTGGGATTGCGTCATAGAGCAGAAAAAGACGATCCTCCGTGTTCTCAGTTTC
>JBBSDR010000698.1:0-4773 GCA_038240465.1 Gemmatales bacterium | reverse complement strand
CCTGAGCCGCTGCCGGCAGATCGCTGGCGAGGGTTCCCATCGTCCCGGCCGTGAGACTGCGGATCAGGTCGCGCACGGCGACGGCCTCATCGAGCTTGGCCTCCTTGCAGAAGGCGTCTTGCACCTTCTTCAGCTCGGCGGTCGTCTTGTCCTTCTGCTTCTTGAGTTCCGCGTCGGTCGTCTTCTCGAGTTCGGCGATCTCTTCCTCGAACTGCTTGAGGACTTCCTTCGCGGCCGCCGGCGGGTCTGTCTGAGCAGGCGCTATCGACACCCAGCACAGCAGGACCGCGCTCAACACCGTCAGACGGATGGCTTTCATGACAGACTCCCTGGAACGGGCGAGCGTCGCGTGAATCCGAGCGTGGCCGCCATTGCCCCCGCGCCGGCAGTCCACCATCACTACCGACGAACGACAACCGGCTTCCGATTCTTTCGTTTGTAACAACTCCGCGGGGCCAGCCTTGACATGAGGGTGCGTCCACGAGTTCTGGATGTTCGGAACATACAGACGTTAGGGGATTTGTCGAATTGGCTCAACTCCGGAGGGCTGGCGGTTCGATCATAAAGGCGGGGACGTCGGAATAAACCGAAGATGGGAGAGGCCGGGAGTTCCAGCTTCTCCTGGTAGTCCACAGACTATCGCCGCCGGACGCACTTTACGCCGGCGAAATGGTGGCCGAAGCAACCCGCCGGCTGCGTCCCGTTCTCGGAGGAAGCCATGAAACGGATCTTCTCAACCCTCTGTGTCTCGACGATCTTGCTGAGCGGCGCTCTGTCGGCCGCACACGCCGCCAACCCGCCCCGCTGGTTCCCGATGGTTTCCGACCACAAGCCATCGACTCGCGGGACCGTCATCAGCGATCCCTCGGTGGAACTCGCCGCCATGCAGAGCCATACCGTGACGGTCCAGGCCCCCGCTGGCGCCGGCACCGGTCCCAATGTGCAGATGGTCAACAGCCGCAGCCTGGTCATCGAATTCGATCTGAAGGATATGGGGTCTTCGGGCGTCGGCAGTGTGGATCTGTGGTTCACCCGCAACGGCCAGACCTGGCAGAAGTCCCCCGGCGCTGCCCAGACTCAGAGTCCCTTCGTCCTGGAAGCCAGCGAAGACGGGATGTATGGCTTTACGGTGGTAGCCAGCAACGGCATGGGCATCGGCAAGTCGGCCCCGCTGCCCGGCGACGCGCCGCAGATGTGGGTGGACGTCGATACGACCCGGCCGGAAGTCCACCTGCTGAACACCCGCGCAGGCGCCGATGAGAATGGCCGCACCCTGACCCTGCACTGGACCGCCTCCGACCGCAACATGGTCGCTCGCCCCATCACGCTTTCCTACGCCGAGCGGGCCGATGGCCAGTGGATTCCGTTCGGCATGAACCTGGAGAACACCGGCAGCTACACCTGGCACATGTCGGCGGGCATGCCGAGCCATGTCCTGGTGCGCGTGCAGGCTATCGACCGCGTCGGCAACGTCAGCGCGGACCAATCGACGATGCCCGCCCCGGTCGATCTGACCCGGCCGACCGCGACCATCCGGAACGTGACCCGCAACGGCATCATCGTGCCGGTCAACGGACACGAGTAAGTCCTTGTGGATTGGTGAATTTGTGAATTTGATAAGACAGAAGAGTGAAACATCCTTCTTGACTGTCTTATCAAATTCACAAATTCACAAATTCGCAAATTCACCAATCTCCAACCCGCTCCTCTCTTCCACATCTTCCCTTCGCTTGATTTCTCTCCCTCCACCGGTATAAGTGCTGTCTCTTTTCAAGGATTCCGCCGGCGGAAACCTGAGAATGATGAGGGACAGACCCTCGACCGGCGCGTCCTTTCCTGTCTGCAATCCATTCGAGGGGAAGCCGATGAAAAGAATCGGGGGCATTGCTGTCCTGCTCATGTTTGGCGCCGGCCATGTCTGGCTGGCCCAGACGCCTCCATCCCCGGAGGGTCCACCCCCGGAAGGGCCGCCTCCCGGCATCTATCAGCCCCGGGCGATGCCGGTTGCGCCGGCACTTGCTCCAACTCCTGCCGCGACGATTGTCACGGAGCAAGTGGTCCCGTCCCTCGCGCCTTCCCCCGCTGCCGGCCGGCAGGAATCACTCATGACGATCGAATGGATCGGGCCGTCGGCCGCCCAGGTCGGAGAACAGGCCGAGTATACTCTCCTGATCCGGAATACCTCATCGCTGCCTCTGCACAAGGTCCAGGCCAACGTCCAACTGGCAACCGGCATGGCGGTCAAGGGGACCAAACCGGGCGCCCTTACCGAGGGAGAGGTCCTCGTCTGGCAACTGGGCACCCTCCTGCCCAAGCAGCAGAAGAGCCTGCAACTTCAGGTCGTCATCCTCATCAAGGGAGACGTCAGTCCAAGAGCGTGGGTGACGTTTACCGGCCAGTCCAGCGCGACCTTGCGCATCGCAGTTTCCGAGCCGAAACTGGCCCTGAAAGTGTCTGCGCCTCCGCCCGTGCTGGCCGGCGATCCGGTCACCTTCGTGCTGACCGTCAACAACGCGGGCGACGGTGTCGCCGGTCAGGTGAAGATCCACGCCGACCTGTCCGAAGGCCTGGAGTACGGACGGGGCCGCAACGTGGACTTCGAGGTCGGCGACCTTGCGGCGGGAGAGTCACGCACCGTCCAGCTCGTTTGCATTGCCAGGGCGGGCGGAGAACAGAAGTGTGACGTCGCGGCGGCATCAGGGGGCAGTGTGAAAGCCCACGAGAAGGCCGGCGTCAACGTCCTTGTTCCTCGCCTCGAAGTGGAGTTGAAGGGGCCAGGAGTTCGCTATGTCGAGCGCAAGGCGACGTACACGATGCGGATCACCAACCGGGGCGAAATCCCGGCGTGTAACACGACTGCGAGCGAGGCCATTCCGGCCGGGTTCAACTTCGTATCCGCCACCGACGGCGGTCGGCTCGCTCCATCCAATCGAGCGGCCACCTGGTTCCTTGGCGACATGGCCCCGGGACAGGTGCGCGAGGTGCGGTTCGACCTGCTGGCCGTCAAGGCGGGCGAGTACCGCCATCGGGTGACCGCTTGCAGCGAGCGCGGTTTCAAGGTCGAGGTCGCCCAGGAACTGGTGACGCGCGTCGAGGATTTCTCGGCCCTGTCGCTGGAGATCGCCCACACGGACGACGCCATCGAGATCGGCAAGAATACCACTTACGAAGTGCTTGTCACCAACGCGGGATCGAAGATGGAGACGGACATCAAGCTGATGTGCATTCTGCCCGACAAGATGGAACTCAAGAGCGCCCAGGGTCCGGCACGCTACCACCAGGAGGGCAACGTGATTCTCTTCGAGCCGGTACCCCGGCTGGCGCCGCGCGGCGACATTGTCTTCCAACTCAAGATGAAGGCCGTCACGGCGGGCGATGTGCGTTTCCGCGCCCAGGTCGCCAGCACCAACCTGATCGAGCCGGTTATCCAGACCCAGGCGATGCGGATCTACTCCGATCGGCCGTGAATCTCAGGCCCCGGTCACTCCTCGGTGGCCGGGGCCACTTTCAGCACCTTGAACGAACGCACCCAGTAAGGCGGCCGGGCCTCGTCGGTTTCCGGGTTCACAAGCTGGCCTTCCACGCGGACGATCTGGCCGGCCTGACAGTTGGTCGGCAGTCCGTCTCCCACCAGCAGGACCGTCCCACCATATCGGCCCTCCTGTTCAAATGGCGCGTAGCGCAACCGCCAGACGTTCCGGGCCTGGATGAACTGCAATTCTCCACTCAGCCAACTGTAGTCCTCGGCGTGGCCGAACCCTGCCGGGGGACCATTTTCGGCCAGGGGCGCAACTGGCGCTTCCACCACGGCCGCATTCGGCACGGCGGGCCGCGGCTTCACGAAAGCATCGGCCAGGGGAAGGGGATCCTTCGAGGCCGCTTGCGGCATCGGCTGCGGCGGCTCGCCGACCGCCCCCACTTGAAGAATTTCCGCTTGCGGCTGAATGGCGGGAGGAAGAAGAGGCATCCGCGGAAGCTCGGCGGATCGCGCGGCGGAGGGGGTCCTTACCACTTGCGGCTTCGTGTCCAGGATGGCGCAGGGAGGGGGCGTCAACTCCGGCATACTTCCGGCAGATACGCGCACCACGGACGCTTCATGGACCGGTGGAGATAGCGGCTCGTCAGCCCTTCCGAGGGTTGGCCCGGCCTTCTTGTGGCTCGCAAGGGACAGAACGGATTCGCCGCGATCCGCTGTGAGCGGCTCACTCACCACGGAACTCAGCAAGGCGTCCGGGGGAAGAGGGAGGCAATCGCCGCGGGGGCCTGGAGGGGCGCTGACGTTCGCCTCGCCCGAGGTCTTTCCGGACCGGACGAAAGTTTGCAGGGAGGCGTTCGCCCTCATCTTATCGGCTGTGGAGTCGTGAGGAACCTGCCGGCATCCCGCCAGCAATGTCAGCCCGAGTACCACGCCGCTGACAAGAGTTTTCTTCATCATGAACCGCCTCTCCTTCGTGTCCCGCGCAAGGCATGCGGATTGAGTCTCCGGCCAGGACACGGCGAAACTCGCGTCTTGCCGAGTGACGCAAGATAGTCAGGTCATGCCGCGCAAACGGCCTGTTCGGAATAAGCGGACTCTGACGATTATCATCGGCATTCGGGGCCCATTCCTGCAGAATGTTCTGACAATTGTGACTGTTGGACCGACGGCGGCACCAGCGGTTTGACTGGGGGTCTATTCCAGCGAATGAGTCCGGCCACTGGCGCAAAGCCAAAACAACGTTGAGGTGCAGGCGGACAGGAACTGGCGGTTTTGATTCGACTGTGCGGAGCCGG
>JBBSDR010000697.1:0-4778 GCA_038240465.1 Gemmatales bacterium | reverse complement strand
TCCTCCTCGGCCGCGCGGCTGGCAACGGCTTGCACTTCCTGACGGCGAAGGGCATTCCACCAGGACCGTCGCATCGGAGGCGCCCGCGCGATGAGCTGGGCCAGTTCCACGAAGGTCCCCAGGTCCCGGATTGGAGGAGGCCGGAGGTCCACTCCGAAGCACGCGATAACCGCCCGGACCGCTCCGTCCAGTTCTGAGGCAAGCTGGCGAAGTCTCCGCAAGGAGCCGAGAAGCTCCTTCAGAGCAGCCAGACGACCTCGGACAGTCAGCTCGGCTCCGGCCTTTAGCGGAATTCCTGAGCTACCAGGCGAGGAGGACATCTCCCTGAGCCGGTCGGGGGTGAGCCCGCAGAGGGCCGGTCCGCTGAATTCAGCCAGCGCTCCCCTGACCTCGCGGTTCGTCCGGGTCACACGATCCACCTCGACAACCGCCTTGGCGACTTCCTGGGGATTCGCCGTCAACCAGACTGCCGGCAGTAGCGGGACGGCAAGGATAGCACGGGCGGCGGCGACCGCCGCCCGCCATCCGGGAAACGTTCCGCTTGCAGTGCCGTGCCCGAACCTGGCCAAACTCTCCGCCGCGTCCGCCACCTGAGCCATCCTGTCGGCCAGGCGGCCGAGGTGGTGCTCAACATCATCCTGTAGCGTCAGGGAATAGGCCGCAACGCGGCAATCTCGCCAGGGATGGTGCTGGTGATCCTCGACCACAGCCCGGCAGTCGGGGAGTCCCCGCAGTAACTGCACGATGCGCTGGAGGAAAGAGGCATCACGTTTGAGGATTCTTGGGATCGGGCAACGGGAATGCCCCGTCAACCGTTCCAGGGCCGCCAGCTCGCCGTGAACCTGGAAGGCGGTCATCCCGAGCGGATCGCGGGTCAAGTGCAACTTCCGGACGAAGTCGTTCAGCTCGCGCCTGACCTTGGCGAGCTGGCGCAGATCCCTTCCCTCGTCAGGGAGCGGCCCCGAGGTGAGGCTCAAGCAGCGGCCCAGTTCGGCGACCACCTCGCGCTTGTTGGACTTGTGGCTGTGCAGCGCCAGGCAGAAGTCGCCGAGACCCCGATCATCCAGTCGCCGCTTCACCACGTCCAAGGCCGCAGCCTTCTCGCTGACGAACAGGACCGTCTTGCCGGCAGCGAGGAACTCGGCAATGAGGTTGGCGATTGTCTGGCTCTTGCCGGTGCCGGGAGGACCGTCGAGGACAACGTTGGCTCCCGTCGTGACGGCGACAATGGCCGCGTGCTGGCTGCTGTCGGCATCGAGGATGTGGTACGTTTGCTCGGGCCGCGTCTTCTCGTCCAGGTCACACTCAGCAGGAAGGCCTTCAGGCGGTGCAGGGGCGGAGATGTTCCGGTCCGCGATGGCCTGGCACAGGGGGTGAGCGGCGATTCGATTGTTATTCTTGCCCAGGTCCTCCCACATCGCGAGCTTCTGAAAGTTGAAGGACCCAAGCGCCGCCTCGTCGAGGATCTCCCATCGCTCCTGGTGCCGGATCACCCTCCGGATAGCCTCAAAGTACTCCGTACGGCTGGAGGCGTCGTCTGCATCCAGATCAACCTGCCCCTCCCCCGGCAAGTTGAGACGGAAGTCTTCTCGGAGAAGCTGAGCGAGCGTGTGGTTGATCAGGACCTCGTCCTCGTCCGCGAGGAGCCGCCAGGGGGAGCCGACGCTCTCGCGATCAAGCCGGACCGGAATGAGCAGAAGGGGAGAGCGGGTCTCGACGTCGCTGTCGGGGGTCTCGAACCAGCGGAGGAACCCGAAGGCGACGTGCAGGATCGTCACCCCCTGTTCGGACAACGCTTCCCGTGCCTGGATGGCCAGGCGACCGAGGCGCGTAGCAAGCCGCTGGTCGGTCAACTCGGTCAGAAGATCATCACGGCGGAGGCGCCTTGATGCCAGGCACTGCGCGAGGATCTCATCCTGCCGCTTCTGATCCAGAATGCGTTCTTGACTTGCGGTCTCAGCGAAAACCTGGAGGGGCGAGACATCGTCTTCCGGTTCCGACGACAGGTCGATGAGGTCACGCTGCCAGCGAAAGGTGAGAGTACGGCCTGTGGAGAGGAGAGAGTGCCAGAGGTCGCCCGGGTCCGGCCGGATCAAGCGGATGCCACCAGTCTGACCCGCCTTGAAGTTGATCAGCCGGTTGCGCCTGGTGGTGTCGAGCAGGTGCTTGCGCCACTTCTCGATCTGGGCGGAGATATCGGGCGGCATCGGGAAGACTCCGGACCTTGCTCGGGGTCGGTTCGCTTGGAGACGTCACTCGCAGGGTCTATGATAACGGCCTCCATCGTCCGTGTCACGACTGTACCGATCCTCGGAGCACGGCTGAACGGATACTGTGCTAATGTCGCCCAAGGACGCTCAGCACAGCGCGGACCTCCGGAACTCGAAAGCGCAATCATGCGATCCTTGCCTCTCGCGTTCATGATGGCATTGCTTGTCGCTCCAGCAGCAGCAGCTGAGTCGAAGCCCTTCCCCGGGAAGATCAGCCGCTGGGAAAGCTTCACGCGCCATGACTTCCAGGTGGCCGGCGCCAACGCCATTGTCGTCGTCCCCGCCCGGCCATTGCCAGGTCGGCCGTGGGCATGGCGTGGCGAGTTCTTTGGCGCCTTCGCCAACGCCGACGTTGAGCTGGTCAAGGCCGGCTGGCACCTGGCCTACCTGTCCGCCCCCGACCTGTTCGGCTCACCGAAGGCGGTGGCCCGCTGGGAGAAGTTTCACGAGACGCTGGTCAAAGAGCATGGCCTGCATCCGAGGCCGGCGCTGATCGGGCTGAGCCGTGGGGCACTGTACTGCCTGGCCTGGGCGGCGGCGCACCCCGAGAAGACACTGGCCGTCTACCTGGACAACGGCGTCTGCGACTTCCGTAGCTGGCCCGGCGGCAAGCCGATAGGGCTGGGGACCGGCCAGGGGTCCGCTGTCGAGTGGCAGAAGCTGCTCCGAGCCTACGACTTCAAGGACGACAAGGATGCCATCGCCTCGAAGGCCAACCCGATTGACAACCTGGCTCCGATGGCCAGAGCAAGAATTCCCTTGCTGTTGATCTACGGTGACAGCGACCGGGTGGTGCCGCACCGGGAGAACTCGGAGGTCGTCTACGAGCGTTACCAGAAGCTGGGCGGCCCGGTCGAGCGCATCATCAAGCCGGGCGTGGACCACCACCCGCACGGTCTCGCCGATCCCCGTCCCATCGTTGCCTTCTTAGAGCAAGCGCGGCGCGGCGACACCTCGTGTATGTCTCGGTCGCTGCGGAGAAACGCATCGCGGTCTACCGGATGGATCCCTCAACAGGGAAGCTGACACATCGTGGCGATGTGAAGGTCGATGGCGAGCCGGGAGTCCTGATCGTCGATCCGCAACGCCAATTTCTGTTCGCGGCGATCCGCTCGGCAGGGAAGCTGTCCTCCTTTCGCATCAACTCCGCGACGAGAATGCTGACCCACATCAACACCGTGCCGGCCGGCCCCGACCCGGCGCACATCAGCACGGACGCCGCGGGTCGCTACCTGCTGACGGCCTACTACGTCGACGCGAAGGTGACGGTTCACGAGATCGGCAAGGACGGTGCTCTTGGGAAGAAGCCGGTTCAGAGCATTCCCACCGCCGACAAGGCCCACGCCATCGTGCCCGATCCGTCCAACCGCTTCGTCTTCGTGCCGCACACCGGCCCCAACGTTATCCTCCAGTTCACCTTCGACGCCAGCAAGGGCCGGCTGACGGCTAACTCACCCGCGAAGCTGGAGACGCCGAAATGAACGGGGCCGCGGCATCTCGTGTTCCATCCGTCGAAGCCGATCGCCTATGTCGCGAACGAACAGGGCAGCGGAGTCACCGCCTATGCCCTCGACACGAAGGCCGGCACGCTCAAGCCACTGCAGACAGTCTCCACGCTGCCGAAGGAGTTCCAGGGTACGAACGCCTGCGCCGAGATCAGGATTCATCCTTCCGGGAAGTATCTCTATGTCTCCAACCGCGGGCACGACAGCATCGCCGCCTTCGGACTCGATGACGAGGGCAAGGTGTCGGTGATCGGCCAGAAGCCGACGGAGAAGACGCCGCGGTCGTTCGACCTCGATCCGACCGGGAAGTACCTATTCGCAGCGGGCGAGTCCTCGGGGAAGCTGGCCGCTTACAGCGTCGATGGCAAGAGCGGGCGGCTGCAGAAGCAGGAGACCTATGAAGTTGGCAAGACACCGTGGTGGGTCATGGCCGTGGACATGCCATTACCCGCAGACAGGTCTGGTGAGAAGCCTGTAGAGAAGAGCAGCGGCAAGCCGGTGAAGGAGCTGATTCTGCCCGGGGAGTCGTTCCTTGTCGAAGGTCGCCCTGCCTTCGTCCTGCTGCCGCCCGAGAAGAAGCGAGTGAAGCCCCAGCCGTGGGTTCTCTACGCTCCCACGCTTCCGGGCTTGCCCGACCTGCACGAGAAGTGGATGCACGAGCAGTTCCTGGCCGCGGGCATCGCCGTAGCAGGGATCGACATCGGCGAGGCGTACGGTAGCCCGAAGGGGAAGGAGCTGTTCACAGCCTTCCACCGAGAGATGACCATGAAGCGTGGCTTCGCGCCACGGCCTTGCCTGCTGGGCCGCAGTCGCGGCGGTCTGTGGGTGACGAGTTGGGCCGCCGACCACCCCGACAAGGTAGCAGGGTTGGCCGGCATCTACCCGGTGTTCGACCTCCGCAGTTACCCTGGCCTCGCGAAGGCTGCTCCCGCCTACGGACTCAAGCCGAAGGAACTGGAGGACCGCCTGACCGAGTTCAACCCAATCGAGCGCGTCGGGATCC
>JBBSDR010000696.1:0-4781 GCA_038240465.1 Gemmatales bacterium | reverse complement strand
TCTGCACCACGGCCGGGGCGGTCTGAAGGGCCTGCACCAGTTGCGCGCGCGACTCGGGACGGTTCATGCGGACCAGCACGGCCGCCGCTTCCTGGCGCAAACGGAGCAACGACGAATGGCTCAGCACCTTGCCGAACAGGGCGACATGACGGGCCGAATCGATCGCCGCGAGAGCGCCGACGGCGGCGAGGCGCTGCTCGATCGGCGCTTGCTCGTCGGCGAGGATTTGCGCGATGTCCTCCTGCCGGCCCGACAGGCGCAGCGAACCGGCCATGCTGATTCCCTTCTCGACGGCGCGGGCGTTGCGCGAATCGAGCAGCGTGTTGACAATCGCCGCCGCCGTGCGCAGGGTGTCCGGCCCCAGTTGTCTGCCGCCCTGGCTCGCGCCCTGCGCCAGGGCCATGAACACCGCCGCCTGCTGGATGGGATCGCGCGCCAGATGCGTCTGGACGTACTGCCCCATTGCTGTCGTCTCCTGGTCCGCGCCGTAACGGGCGATGTGGCCGGCCAGGCGTGCCAGGGACTCGCCTGCCGGCTTGTTCTTCTCGACAAAGGCGAGAAGGGCTTGCGCAGCCTGGCGTGTCGGAATCGCCAGCGTCACATCCGCCAGGGCCGCCGCATCGCGCTCGTTGCCTTCGGGCAGCGAACCCGGCTTACTCGCCTTCACCTGGTCGCGCAAGCTGATGCGAACGACGTGGCGCAGGTGCGTGTCGGCTTGCGGGACGGTGTGCAGCACGTCGAGAAGCGGGCGAATGTTCCTGGACTCGGGATGCCGGCCCAGGGCGTCGGCGGCGGCGCGCTGGACGCTCGCATCGCTGTCTTCCAGACGCTTCAGCAGCAGCCCGTGTTCCGCCTCCGCCAGCTTCGCCCGCTCGGACAGGACACGGCAGGCGTGGACGCGGACAATTGCCTCGCCATCTTTCAGCGCCGACTGGAGGGTCGTCTCGTCGAGCGCGCCGAGTCGTTCCAGGACCCATACGCCATGCGCCCGCTGGGTTGGTTTCGACTCGGGCTTCATGACCGCCTTGACGGCCTTTGCCGTTTCCTCAGGCTTGCGCTGCGTCAGTTGATGCATGGCAATCATCCGAACGGTCAGGTTGCTCTGGCCGAGATCGTCGATCAGTTCGGCGCTGCTGGCCTTGGTCCAGTCGCTGCGCGGCGTTGAGGGCTTGCCCTTGCCATCGGGACCACGATAGACGATGCGCCAGATGCGGCCGCGATGACGGTCGCGGCCCGGATGGCGCAGATCGACTTCATAGTGGCCGATAATCTTGTTGTAAAAGTCGGCGATGTACAGCGCGCCGTCGGGGCCGAGCTTGATATCGACGGGCCGAAACCAGAGGTCGTCGCTGCGGACAAAGTCCGGCTTCTCGACGGCCCAGGGCGAGGAGCCGCGCCATTCGAGACGATCGAGATTGACGCGGGCCGTGACGACGTTGCCGATGAAGATGTTGCCCTGCCACTCCTTCGGGAAATGCTCGGCCGCGTAGTAGGCGATGCCGGCGATGCCCGTCGAGTGATGCTCGTGATTCATCATTTTCGGCCCAAAACCGAGTCCGTCATCGGGCTTGCCGAAGCTCGGATAGTAGGCGCCGCGCAGGAGCTGATAGATCGGCATCGAATGACAGTCGGCCGAGTAGAGGTTGCCGAGTGGATCGAGCGTCAGGCCGAAGGGATTGACCTGGCCCCAGGTCACCTGTTCGACGTGCGAGCCGTCGAGCTTGAAGCGATAAACGTTGCCCGAGTTCATCTTCACCGTCGAGCCGTCGCTGCCCTTGACAGTCGAGTCGTTGCGGAAGCCATGGCAGGCGTAGACCCAGCCATCGTAGCTCCAGGTGAAGGCACTCGTCATGCCGTGCGTGTCCAGATAGCCGTATTTCTCGTAGAGGAGCTTGCGCTGGTCGGCCTTGCCGTCGCCATCGGTGTCGCTCATCTTGTAGATCGCCGGGATGCTGTAAACGAGAGCGTCATTCTCGAGGGGCAGTACGCCGATGGGAATGTTGAGACCATCGGCGAAGGTGGTGATCTTGCGCGCCCGGCCATCGGGACCGAAGTCGTCGAGGACCTTGACGCTGTCGCGTGCTTTCTTGCCCGGCTCGGCGGCGAAGGGATATTCGAGCGTGTCGCTGACCCAGAGCCGGCCGCGGGCGTCGAAGGCGATATTGAGCGGCTTGGCGATGTCCGGTTCGGCGGCGACCAACTCGATGTCGAAGCCGGGCGGCAGATGGAAGCCCTTCTTCTCTTCGGCCGGCGTTCGTGGCCCGGATGGCGCCACGAGTTCGATCGGCGGCGGCGGCTGCGACGACCCCAGTTGCGTCAGAGCCAGGACCAGAAGGACGATCGGGAGAGGAAGCGCGCGGCGTGCCATGAATGGGGCCTCAGCAGCATGGAAGATGTCTCTTGGGTTGATTATCAGTCCTTGGCAGGCTGTTGTCAGCGCTTATCGGCGTTATCACCCGCTAAGCCGCAAGCGGCGGGAGGTGCTTCCCGATCCTCCATCGTCCTGCTATTCTGTAACAATCGCTCTCCCCAACGCCCTCATACGAAGAAGCAAGCGATGGATATCGACCAGTATGCCTATTGTCCTTGCGGCAGCGGCAAGAAGTTCAAGTGGTGCTGCCAGAACATTTACGGCGACATCGAACGCGCCTACGATCAGTTCGAGCAGGGTCAGGTCGAGGCGGCCCTGCGCATCATGACCGAGGCGACGAAGAAGCACGCGGACAATCCCGAAGTGTGGGGACAGCAAGCCCAACTCCTCGCCCAGGCCGGCCAGTTGGAACCGGCGGAACAGTCCCTGCAACGCGCCCTCGAAATCAATCCCAGCTATCCCTTCGGCCTGCTGCTCCAGGCCCGGCTCCGCGCCAACGAGGGCGAGTTCGCCGGCGCCTTGATCCTGGCACGCCGGGCCGCCGAGGCCTATCATCCCGAGGCGCTCGAATACGTCGCCCAGGTCTATGTCCTCATCTATCAACTGGAGATGCGCCGCAACCGTCCCGTGGCGGGCCACGCAGCCCTGCAAATCCTCGTTCGCTGTCAGCCCGGCGATCAGGAGTTGCGCGAAGCCCTGGAGACGACATTCGGCCCCGAATCAGCCCTGCCGGCGTGCGCGCGGGCGGAGTACAACTTCCTCAGTCCTGCCGTGAGCCTGGGCGCCGAACGGCGGCAAGCCTGGGACCGCGTGCTGAAGCAACTCGACAGTCCACGACTGAATACGCTCGCCGCCGCCTTTGAACAGCTCACTGCCGAGGATGCGACAGACGCGGCCGCCTGGTACAACCTGGCCCTGGCGCAGGCCTGGCTCGGCGAGAACCGCAAGGCCCTCGACGCGCTGGAGAAGTACCTGCCGCTCGAAACCGACGAGGTCCGGGCCGTGCGTGCCGCCACCCTGGGCGAGGTGTTGCTCTGCTGTCAGGGACTGGAGAACGAGAGCGACTATCGCCAGTACGCGGTCGATTATCGCATCCAGAATTTCGAGCCGTTGAACAAGGTCCTGCACGAGTGGCAGGACGCCGGTCTGCTCATCGCCCAGCAGAGCGAGGGCGGCGAGTCCATCACGGCAATGGTCCTGGAACCGGAGCGGCCGAGCATCCTCACTGCGGAGACTGCCGCGGCTCAACTCGACCGCCGGCTGGCCGGCTACTTTGTCCTCGTCAGCAACTTCTTCCGCCTCTGGGGACCGAACGAGGAAGCGCTCAATCGCCTTCGCGCACAGATCAAGTCGAAAACCGCCCTGACAATGAGTGAGGGTGGCGTGCAGATCGGGCCGGCGAACTTTGGCGACGTCGTGTCCGAAGCCCTGATGTTCCCCGGCGGCGAGGGGACGACGGCCGAGGCTGCGCGCCAGAGAATCCTCGAACACTCGCAACGGCACTTCGAGGAAGTGTGGATTCAGCGCCCGCTGCGCGCCCTGGGCGGCAATACGCCTCTCGACGCGGCCGGACACAAGGTGCTGAGGAAGAAACTGCTGGGCGTCATCCAGTTCTTGCAGGACTGCGCCGCCATCGGCATTCTCGGCGAGTACGACTTCAACCGCCTTCGCCACAAGCTCGGTCTGACCGATGCGCCAGCCCCGGCGGGGACGCCCGCGGGACCAACGCCGGCCCTCGACGTTGGCGCGATGAGTACAGCGGAACTCTCGGCCCTCGCGGTCGATGAACTGTCGGACGAGCAACTGCAAAAGGCGTATCAGGCAGCCCAAAAGCTGGATGCCGGCGAAGTGGCGGCGCGATTCGCACGGACGTTGCTCGCTCGTGACGTCCCGGCTGAGCAGCGGCCTTCGGACCGCTTTTCGCTCTTCTCATTCCTGCACCAGCGAGCCGTCAGCGAGGGCGATCTCACGGAAGCGCTGAATCACGTCAACGAGGGCGAACGTCAGGATTGCGAATTCAACGAAGGCCGGCGCCGCAACGATTATGAACTGCGCCGCGCCCAGACCCACGTCAAACAGCGTGAACCCGATCGGGCGCACGAGGTATTCACCCGGCTGATCGAGCGCTCGCCGGACAACCTCAAATATCGCAGCGCCGCGGCGGAGGGGATGATGTCGCTGCGCCAGCCGGCCCTCGCCGCGAAGTTTGCCGAGGAGGGGCTCGAGGTGGCCCGCCGACAGCAGGACCGCGATACGGAAGCGTTTCTGACGGAACTGCTCGAGGCAGCGAAGCGGCAGTCCTGACCCCGTCCCCGCGCTCTGCTGCATCTCCTCGTTCCCACGCGCTGTGTCCCCTCCTCGTTCCCACGCTCCGCGTCCCCTCCTCGTTCCCACGCTCCGCGTGGGAACG
>JBBSDR010000695.1:0-4782 GCA_038240465.1 Gemmatales bacterium | reverse complement strand
CTTTGTGCAAAGAAGAAGAGCAGGCGAGCTGCCTGCACCACGAGGGTTAACCGATTCCATACAGCGCCGAGTACTTGCCGCGCAAATAACTCACCAGGGGCGCATGTTCGAGTCCACGTCCCGTCACGCGTTGGCACAACTGGCCTGGAGTGTAACGCCGGCCGGGACGATGGACCTTCTCGTTGAGCCAGCCCTTGAGCCGGCCAAACTCGCCGCGGCGGAAGTCGTCTTCCAGCCCGCTCAGGTCTCGTCGCGCCTGCTCCATGAACTGGGCCGCGAAGAGATTGCCGAGCGTGTAAGTCGGAAAATAGCCGATGCCGCCGCCGGACCAGTGGACGTCCTGCAAACAGCCCCGCGCGTCGTCCGGCACCTTCAGGCCGAAGTTCGCCTCGAACTTCTCATTCCACGCGCCCGGCACGTCTGCCGGCTTCAAGTCGCCGGCGATCAATGCCTGTTCCAACTCGAAACGCAGGATGATGTGCATGTTGTAAGTGGCCTCGTCCGCCTCGACGCGAATGAACGAGGGCTGCACATCATTGATTGCCCAGATGAAGTCCTCGCGCGAAACGTCGCGCAGACTCGGGAAAACCTGGCGGGCGCGCGGGAAGAAGTGGTCCCAGAACGGCCCCCCACGTCCGACCTGGTTCTCCCACAGGCGCGACTGCGATTCGTGAATGCCGAGCGAGGCGTAACTGCCCGAGGGGGTGCCGAAGTGACTGGGATCGAGGCCCTGTTCGTAAAGTCCGTGGCCGGCCTCGTGCAGCACGCCGAAAAACGCCTCATTGAAGGCATGGGCGTTGTAGCGCGTCGTGATGCGGCAATCGCCGGGACCGAAGCCGGAACAGAAGGGATGAGTCGTCACGTCGAGCCGGCCGGCGTGGAAGTCGAAGCCGATCGCGGCAGCGGCCGACTCGGCGAAGAAGCGCTGGCGATCGACCGGAAACTCTCGACAAAGCACCTCGCGGCGCGGCGTCTTGCCCGAGGCGGCGATGGCGGCGACAAGAGGCACCAACTCGCGGCGCAACTGGGCGAACACACGGGTAATGTCGGCCGTTGTCGCCCCTGGCTCGTACTCGTCGAGCAGCGCATCGTAGGGAACAGCACCGGCCTTGCCGACAGCCTGGGCTTCCTCGCGCTTGAGGGCAACGATCTTCTCAAGTGCTGGCTGAAAGACGGGAAACTTGCTCTCCTTGCGTGCCTGCCGCCAGGTTTGCTGGGCGGCGACGCAGACGCGCGCCAGTTCCTCGACGAGGGCTTTCGGCACCTTGACGGCGCGATCAAAACTCCGTCGAATCTCGCGGATATTGGCCGCCTCGACGCTGTCGGCGGTCTGGACAAGCTCAGACGTTTCCAGTTGCGCAAGGAGAGTGCTGACGACAGGCGAGGTGGCCTGCTCGTGCGCCAGCCGGGCGAGTAGGGCCATCTGATCGCCGCGCAGGGGGGCGCCGGCCAGCGGCATGTAGGTTTGCTCGTCCCAGGCGAGGACGTCGGCACAGGAGCGCAGCAGGCTGGTTTCCCGCGTGCGGCGGATGAGTTCGGCGTAGGCGTCCTTGATGAGTTGCGACATGAGACGAACTCCGGCGGGCGATGGTGTGCGAGATATCGTATCGCCATCGAGCCAGAGTTCCAGCGCTGCGCGTCAGCCAATCATTCAGCAGACAGTGGAGTGCGGTTTCGGAGTACCGCACTCCACAGAATTGTACATGTCAAGGGCTATTTTTTCAAACGGTTTGTCAGTCGTTCGCACCATTTCACCGCCTGGTGAATCATGGCGCGGGACTCAGTGGATCAAAGCCGTCGCGGTTGCCAGCCGGTCGCAGAGGAGTTGGCGGGCAACGACGACATTGACGGTCCGGGAATAGACCTGCCTCCCTTGTTGCCAATCCGACGAGAAGCGCAGGTCTCGATGGCTGACGATGAGGCCCGCACTGTCGCGCAGTATTGCCGTGAACAGGTCCTGGCCGTGCCTGGCCCAAACGTTTGCATCGACCATGCCTGTGACTGTCGTGCGCAGGGCGTTACGCAAGGCATCCTGCAAGGCTTCTTCCGGCGTCCAGCCGATTCCCTGGGCGATGACGGGGGATTGCTCGGGAGGAGAAACCGGGCGCTCTGGGAGGACGACTGCAAGTGGCGTGGCGGGCTGAGTCGTTTCTTGCCGGATCGACTTCGCTTCACCCAGATTGACATGCTGGATGACCAGGCTGACTGTAACGGGCGCCACGACCGCAGTGAAGATGCCGGAAAAGAACGTGCCGAATGGTCCGAATCCTTTGGTTGCCATCGCCGTTTCCTCCATGACAAGCGTGGTTGGACAGACAGAGGGAAGACAGTGCAAGGCGTAGGCCAGTTCGCACCAGGCCGGCCATCGCCCCTGAAAATAGGGGTGCGGCGACGTTGAGTTGACCGATTATCGAGACCGCAGGGAGAAGGAAAGATATTCCGCCGTCTCAGACGCCGGTGCGAAAAGCTTCCGGAGGTGGATACACGACCAGCGTCTCGCCCGCCATTCCTGCGGCGACAGAACGAGGCGCTGGATAGCCGAGGCCGGCAAGGTGCCGCTGCACGGCGGCTGTCAGTTCCCAGGAGGACGCTGGCCCGTGCTGCGGATGGATGCGCTGTCCCTGCGCCAGCAGTTCGCGATAGATGGCGGTTCGCTCCGTGCCATGTGCATCGCTGTCGCCGGCGTAGTGGACGATGCGTGTGCTGACGGGTTGCCAGAGGCCGAGATAGCCGGCCAGCTTCTCGAACCAGACGTGTCCGTTCCAGCGGCCGGTGTGTGGCCGTGGATCGGCCCAGTTGGTCGATTCGGCAACGAGCAGGTCCGGTTTCTGCAGCAGGGGATGGTCGGGCCGGTTGCCTGCCTGATACTGCGGCGACTCCGCGGGATGAAAATCGCCGAAGTCAAAGAGACAGACGGCGCGCGCCTCACCGCCCTGGCCATCGCGAAAACTGAAGATGCTGCACACGGACTGCTGAAAGTGCAGGACTTCGAGAAAAGTCACCTGAAGATGGGCGTCGCCGTCCTGCCAGAGCGTGAAGGGAATGCCGACCTGGGCCGGGGTGTGATCGACTTGCTGAGTGATGTAGTCGAAGTGAGCGCCGACGGTCTCGGCATACGTCGTGGGCAGGGCGTGGATGCGCAGCCGGCCGGAGCGGCCGGGTTCTTCGCGCGCCCAGTGGCGCAGATCGCCGGACAGCAGTTCCAGACCCATGAAGTGATCGGCATGGCCATGACTGAGCAGCAGCCAGTCGAGCGGGAAGGGTGGCGGAAAGAGACCGGGCGCCTGGATCGCCTCGACGACTCCGGGGCCGGCGTCGAGCAGGGTGTGCAGGACGCGCCGGCCCTCGGTGAAGACATAGACGCTGACGGAGGTGGAGACACGCGGCTGATGCGCGCGCAGCCGTCCGGAGGGACTGAACGCGGCCTGCACGCCATTGAGGCGGACGATCAATTCATGAGAGGACATCGGCAGCGATTCCCTACCAGCCCGACGCGCACGAGAGGAAAAGAAGGCCCTTGCTTGCGCGTCGGGCTTGTGCGGATGCAGAAGTTCACTTGAGCGGACCCCAGGCGGGCCGGCTGCCGGGATCGGGGGTCTCGGTCTTGACGCGATTGTCGCCCTTGTCGCGCTCGGGGAACTTGTCGTCGTGCTGTTTCTTGATCTGCTCCAGCGACTGGCCGAGGTCGTCCTTGACCTTCTCCGGCACGAGGGCGAGAACGTAGCGCATGCCCTCGAGCATTCGCGGAGCAAGGCTCGAATCGCCGATGGCCTCCTTCGACTGCGAAGGGCCGTAGAGGACGACGCCGGTGAGGACGCCGCCGCAGAGCAGGCTGGCCTTGAGGACGCCAAAAAGGCCGCCGAGCAGTCGATCGATCGGCTTGAGATGGGCCGCCTTGAGGAAACCTTCGAGGATGAAGGTAATCAGAAAACCTGCCAGACAAACGCCAAGGAAGGTGACGATGTAGGCGACGAGCCAGGTCGTCCCATCGGTCAGGCCGGTGAAGTTGCCCTTGATCCAGCCGGCGGGAACCTCGTGATACCGGATGCAGCAGTAAACGGCACCGGCGAAGATGACGATGCGAGCGACCTGCCAGAGCAGTCCGCTGCGCAGTCCCAGCAAGCCGCCGATGCCCAGCACGAGAAGAAGAACGAAGTCGAGCCAGTGCATGGGCAGCCTCCTTGAATCGCGGCGCGAGCAAACGGTCCATTGAATTATACGCGCGATCAGAGGCTGAATCTGCCCCAGTCTCTCAGCGAGCGGCACGTTCCCGACGGATGACGGCAGCCCGCGCCGCTTTTGTCTGTCGTGCCGCCGGTTCACCATCGGCCAGTTTTTTCAGCAGGGCGAGCGCTTCCGGCGTGCCGATCCGTTCGAGGACCTGGATCGAACGAAGGGAGCGTAACTTCTCGCCGGCCGCACGAACAGGATTCAGCGCGTCGAGCAGCACGCGGAGACGGTTCGCGGTTTCGAGGTCGGGTTTGGCGGCAAGGGCTATTCGCAGTTCCGCTTCGGCTGGTTCTTCCGCGCGAAGGATTTGTTTCATCGCCTCCTGACGGACGCGAAACGAGCGCGAACCGAGATCGTCGATCCAGCGGCGCAGCTGCGCCGGCTCGACGTGTGGGGTCGGTTCGAGTCGGGAGTGGAGGAACTTCACGGTCTCGCTCGCGTTGCCGATCAGAGAGCGCATGGAACGATAGGCGAGGGCGGCATCGGCCTGTTGCAGGTCATCCCAGTTCTGCTTCAACTCGGTGCCGGTCAATCGCACCCATTTGGCTTCCG
>JBBSDR010000694.1:0-4783 GCA_038240465.1 Gemmatales bacterium | reverse complement strand
TTCTCGCGCGCCGCCTGGAGAATGGAGGCACTCTCCGGAGCGGAGATCAACTGGCCGTCGATGGTAAGAGTGACGACACTCATGTGTTGCAGGCTCCTTGCGCCAGGAGCGAGTCGCGGACCTGCTCCAGGTAAGCGCACCAGTTCGCGACGCCCGCGCCGGTTCGGGCGCAGAGCGGCAGAATGGCGAGGTCCGGACGGATGCGATGAGCATCCGCGGCGGCGGCCTCGACATCGAAGGGAACGTAGGGCAAGAGATCGAGCTTGCTGATAACCAGGGCGTGACTGGTGCGAAACGCCTTGGGATACTTGCCGGGCTTGTCGTCTCCTTCGGGAACACTGAGCAGGACGATCCGCCGGTGCTGGCCGACGTCGTGCGAAGCGGGACAAACGAGGTTGCCGACGTCCTCGATGAACAGCACGTCGAACGGGCCGCCGTCCAGCCGGCCCAGCGCCTTCTCAATCAACGGCAACTCCAGGTGGCAAGCGCCTCCGGTCGTAATCTGCACGGTGGGGACGAATGGTGTCAGCCGGCGGGCGTCCCGATCCGTCTCGATGTCGCCGACGAGGACGCCCATGCGAACCCGGCCGGCCCAGTGACGAGCGGTCGCCTCCAGCAGGGCCGTCTTGCCGGCGCCCGGCGAGGAGAGCAACTGGACCACCAGAGTACCCCGGCTGGCGTGGACGGCGCGGAAGTGGTCCGCCGCCGCGCGCCGCTCGGCGAGAACGTCGCGGTTCACGAAGACAGTCTCGGTCGTCATACGGAACCCTCCGACCGTTCGAGTGTCACGTCGCGGAGGACCAGTCCCTCGCCGCGCAGCACTTCCAAGCTGCCACCCCCACAATGCGGACAGAGAAACTGAAAACGCTGCACGCGAAACTCCGCGCCGCATTCCTGACAGTGAGCCTCGACGGGAACGGCCTCCAGTTCGAGGATGGCTCCCTCGTCGGAACTGCCTGCGAGGAGCATTTCGATAGCGCCGGTCAGCAGTGCAGTCTCGACGCCGGCCAACTCACCGGCCTCGATGCGAAACGCCTTCACCCGGCCTCCGCCATGCTCCCGGCGGACGCGGTCCACCTCGTCGAGAATCGCCTGGGCGAGCGAGAATTCGTGCATGGCGGCGTCTCCTCCTCTCAGCGCAGCGGCAGCGGCATCCGCCCGTTTGTCGCGGAGACCGGCTTCAGCTTCGTCTCGTACTCTTCGCGGAAATACCGCAGCGTACTCAGCACCGGATTGGGAGCAGACTGGCCCAGGCCGCACAGGCTGGTGTGCTTCACCATGTCGCACAGTGCTTCCAGCGTCCCCACGTCCTGCGCCGTCGCCTGGCCCTCGGCGATGCGGCCCAGAAGCCGAACCATCTGCACGGTGCCGGCACGGCAGGGAACGCACTTGCCGCACGACTCGTCCATGCAGAACTCCATGAAGAACTTCGCCATGTCCACCATACTCGTCGTCTCGTCCATGACGATCATACCGCCCGAACCCATGATCGAGCCAAGCTGCTGCAAGGACTCGTAATCGACCGGGGTGTCCAGCAGCGACGCCGGGATACAGCCGCCCGAAGGGCCGCCCGTCTGCACCGCCTTGATCGTCCTGCCATCCGGAGCGCCGCCGCCGATTTCCTCGACGAGTTGCCGCAGCGTCATGCCCATTGGCACCTCGACCAGTCCGGTATTCTTCACCTTGCCCGCCAGGGCAAACACTTTCGTACCCTTGCTCTTGGGCGTGCCGATCGCGGCGAACCAGTCTGCGCCTTTGCGGATGATCGCCGGGATGTTGGCGAACGTCTCGACGTTGTTGATCAGGGTGGGGGAGTCCCAGAGTCCCTCCACGGCGGGATAGGGAGGTCTCGGGCTGGGTGTGCCGCGCTGGCCCTCGATCGATGCGATCAGCGCCGTCTCCTCGCCGCAGACAAACGCACCTGCGCCGATGCGAAGATCGACGCGGAAATCGAAGGGCGTCTCAAAGACCTGGCTGCCAAGGAGGCCGAGGCGTTTGGCTTGACGGATCGCCGTCTGCAGGCGGTGGATGGCGAGGGGATATTCGCCGCGGACGTAGATGTAGCCCTGGCTGGCGCCGACCGCGTAGCCGGCGATGGCCATGCCTTCCAGGATCGCGTGCGGATCGCTCTCGAGGACGCTGCGATCCATGAAGGCGCCGGGGTCGCCCTCGTCGGCATTGCAGACGACGAACTTGCGGTCGCCGGGTGCCTTGGAGACGAGTCCCCACTTGACGCCGGTCGGATAGCCCGCGCCGCCCCGGCCGCGCAGGCCGCTTTTGGTAATAGCCTCGACGACCTCGGCCCGGTTCATCTCGCGCAGCACCTTTGCCAGCGCGGCGTATCCGTCCAGCGCGATGTACGACTCGACCCGCTCCGGCTCGACGATGCCGCTGTTGGCCAGCACGATGCTGGTCTGGCGCGTGAAGAAGGGCCGGTCGAGATCGCCGCGCCGCGCTGTCGCCGTTCCGCCGTTGAGGGCCGCGACAATGGAAGGCGCATCCTCAGACTTGACTCGCTCGTAGAGGACGCGAGCCGGATGGACCTGAACGAGGGGCCCTTCGCAGCAGAGCCGCATGCAGCCGACGGCGTTGACCTCGACGCGATCGGCAAGGTTCGCCGAGGCGACGGCATCCTGCAAACCCTTCTGAACGCCCTGCGCACCCGAGGAGACACAGCTTGCTGCCGTGCAGACGCGCAGTTGGGCCGGCTTGCGTGTCTGGCTTTCCTTGGCGGCCAGGGCGGACAGTTCAGCGATTTCCATGATCGAGCCATCCCTTGCACCGTTCGAGTGAGGATTGCACGGTCTGTTCGCCGGCGACCTGGCCATCATAGACGACAGCCGGAGCGATGCCGCACGCGCCCAGACAGCGCGCGGTCAGCAGTGATACCTTGCCGTCCTTCGTTGTCTCGCCGGCCTTGACGGCCGCTTCCTTTTCCAGCACAGCCAGCAACTCGCCGGCGCCCTTGACGTAACACGCGGTCCCCAGGCAGACGACGCAGGTGTGTTCGCCCTTGGGCTTGAAGGAGAAGAAATGGTAGAAGGTGGCGACGCCATACACCCGGCTGGGCGGCACCTTCAGGCCGTGAGCGATGTAGAGGAGCAGATCGTTTTCGAGGTAGCCGAACAACTCCTGGGCCGTGTGCAGCACCTCGAGCAGAGCATCGGGCTGATGGTGATGCTTCTTCATGGCGGCGTCGAGCAGCTTGAAGCGCTTGTCGCCGCTGGGATGGGCCGCGGAAGGCACAACGGTTCTCCTCACGAATGCGAACGACCATGTTCGTCATCACGGAGCGTTCTTCGCACGCGCTCGCCAGAGGCTCGCGGCTAAGGACCGACGGTGGAATAACTTCCCGCTTTCTTGCCGCTTGCGGCTTAGCGGGCCGTCCGCTAAGCCGCAAGCGGCAACCCGTTATTCCGCCGTCAGTCTTCCCGGATTGGGCCGCTCTCTTGCGTTGCTGCTCCGTCATGTTACAACTTCTTCTGTGATGCTCTAGTCCACCGGCAAGCGCGCCCCAGAAGCGAGACGAAACTTCATGTCCCGATTGCCTCATTCTCTCGATCCGATCTTCCAGCCGAAGTCCGTCGCCGTCATCGGCGCCAGCGCCGCGCCGGGAACGGTCGGCAGTATCATCATGCGGAACCTGCTGGACAATCCCTTTGGCGGCGTCGTCTATCCGGTCAATCCGAAACGTCATGCCGTCCACGGCGTCCGCTGCTGCGCCGATGTCGCGGCCTTGCCGGAAGTCGTCGATCTCGCGGTGATCGCCACGCCGGCAGCCACTGTGCCGGGACTGATCGAGGAGTGCGTGCGCAAGGGGATTCGAGCCGCGATCATCATCTCGGCCGGCTTCTCCGAACTCGGCGCGGAAGGCCGGCGGCTCGAAGACCAGATCCGCTCACTCGCGCGCGGCAAGATGCGCCTCATCGGACCCAACTGCCTCGGCGTCATTCATCCGCCGAGTAACCTCAACGCCAGCTTCGCGTCCGGTATGGCGAAATCAGGCACAGTCGCCTTGCTCAGCCAGTCCGGCGCCATTTGCACCTCGATCCTCGACTGGGCCGCGACGAAGCACATCGGCTTCTCCAGTTTCGTCAGCGTCGGGTCGATGCTCGACGTCGATTTCGCCGACCTGATCGACTACTTCGCCGACGAAGCCCACACACGCAGCATCGTCCTCTACATGGAGTCGATCGGAAATGTGCGGAAGTTCCTCAGCGCCGCCCGGGCCATCAGCCGAATCAAACAGATCATCGTCGTCAAGGCGGGACGTCACGAAGCGGGAGCGCGGGCAGCGGCCTCGCATACCGGAGCGCTGGCCGGCTCCGACGACGCCATTGACGCCGCCCTCCGTCGAGCCGGCGTGCTGCGCGTCACGACGATTCCCGAGTTGTTCGACATGGCCGAGGTCCTGGCAACCCAGCCGCAGCCTCGGGGCAAGCGTCTGGCCATCATCACCAACGCGGGCGGCCCCGGCGTCATGGCGACCGACGCCCTCATGACCGACGGCGGTCTGCTCGCGGAGTTGAATCCCGCCACGCTCGACGCCCTCAACAAGGTGCTGCCGCCGTTCTGGAGCCATGCCAATCCAATCGACATCCTCGGCGACGCCACGCCGGAGCGGTATCGCTCTGTCGTCGAGATCATCGCCCGGGACGACAACGTTGATGGCCTGCTGATCCTGCTGACTCCTCAGGCGATGACCGATCCAACGGAGACGGCCAAACAGGTCGCGCCGTTCGCCAAACTGCCCAACAAGCCGGTGCTGGCCTGCTGGATGGGC